>NZ_JASCOM010000118.1:0-18771 GCF_029959925.1 Pseudomonas sp. PS02303 | reverse complement strand
AGCCTGCTCGCGAATGCGGTTTCACATTCAACAGCGTCGTTGTCTGACCCACCGCTTTCGCGAGCAGGCTCGCTCCCAAAGGGATTGTGGTGGTTCAGTAGACGTCGCGGCGGTAGCGGCCCTGCTCGATGAGGCGGTCGACTTCTGCAATCCCGAGCACTTCGTTGAGTACGTGATCCACGCCTGAAGCCATCCCCTGCAAGCTGCCGCAGATGTAAATCACGGCGCCGTCAGCCAGCCATTGCTTCAATAGATCGGCCGACTCACGCAGCCGATCCTGCACATAAATCTTCTCGGCCTGATCCCGCGAGAACGCCAGGTCCAGTCGCTCCAGATCGCCTGAAGTCAGCCATTCCTCAAGCTCATCGCGGCACAGATAGTCGTATTTCCGATGACGCTCACCGAACAGCAGCCAATGCCGTTGCTGCCCATCGGCAATGCGTGCCTTGAGCAAACTGCGCAGTCCAGCCAGCCCGGTGCCGTTGCCCAGAAGGATCATCGGCACCGGCTCGGTCGGCAGGTGAAACCCGCTGTTGCGCCGCACTCGCAGGCTGATGGTGCCACCCACCGGCGCGTGTTCGGTCAGCCAGCCGGAGCCGATGCCCAGGCTGCCATCGGTGTGCATTTCCTGGCGCACGATCAGTTCCAGAATGCCGTCAGCCGCAATCGAAGCAATGGAGTATTCGCGCATGGCCAACGGCACCAGGGCATCGACCAGCGCTTGCGCGTGCAGGCCGACCAGATGGGTTCTGTTTTCCGGCAGTTGTCGGCTGGCGAGGGCGTGCTCCAGCGGTTGCGACAAGCCACTGAAGGTCACCATCGCCCGGCCTTCAATACCCAGGCCATCAAGGAAATGCTCGATTGCCCACGGGCAATTGCGGGGCAGGACTTCCACCAGATCCCCCGCCAGCCAACTGCTGGTGGTCGGTGCGGTGAGGCCCAGCAAGTACACCGGTGAGCCGCTGCTGTCCGGGTTCATCAACTCGCGGCGGGTCAGGGTCCAGTTGTCGTAGCTCGGCGCCTGCCAGGTGTCGACCGGTGCTTGCCCGGTCAACAGGCCGAGTTGCTGCTGCCAGTGACGCAAGGCGTAAGGGTCGCCGCTGTCGACTTCCACTGGGGCGAACAACGTCTTGCCGCCATGCTCGCCAAGCCAGGTGTGCAAGCGTCGGGCGAAGCCGCAGAAGTGTTGATATTGGCGATCACCGAGACCCAATACCGCGTAGTTCAGGCTTTTCAGGTTCGACGCCTGGCCCAGCACCTTGCGTTCGAAACCGCGGGCGCTGTCCGGCGCTTCGCCGTCGCCGAAGGTGCTGACCACGAACAGCGCATTGCTGGATTCACGCAAATCCTGTTCGCTGACATTCGCCAAGGGTTGGACTTTTACCGGCAGGCCGGCCGCCTGCAATTGCCCGGCGGTCTGCCACGCCAGTTGCTCGGCAAAGCCGCTTTGGCTGGCGAAGCCGATCAACCAGGCTGGCGCATTGTTGCCCGTTTGCGCGAAGTTTTTGCGGGCGTCCTTGATCTGCTTTTTCTTGCGGCGACGGTCCAGGTACAACAACCAGCCAGTGACAAAGAACAGCGGCATGGTCAGCGCGGTGAGGGTCAGGATGATCCGCCCGACGATGCCGAAGTAACTGCCCACGTGCAGCGCGTAAATGCTGGTCAGCAGTTGTGCCTTGAGGCTCTTGTCGCTGTAACGGTCATGCCGTTTGACGAGGCCGGTGGCCGGATCGAGGCTGATCTGGTTCAGCGCACGGTCATGGGGCGAGGAGTTCAACAGGTAGAAGACCGTCGCCGGTTGACCGGCCACGGGCGGCATGCGGATGTTGTAGGCACTGAGTGCCGGACCTGCGGCGCTGTAGATGCTGCTCCACATGGCGGCGTAATCGGCGGTGGGCGCCGGGCCGCTTGGGGCAGGACCTCGACCGCCGCGCACGCGCTCGTTCTGCGGAGAGTCGGACAGCAATTGGGTCAAGCCCTTGTTGTACCACTCATAGGACCAGGACAACCCGGTCAGCGCTGACAGGAGGTAAAACACCAGGCACCAGGTACCGGCCACCGAGTGCAGGTCCCAGTTGAAACTGCGGCCCTTTTTCTTCCAGTCGAGGGTCAGCCAGGCGCGCCAGTTTTTCCATTGGCGCGGCCAGCGCAGGTACAGGCCGGACAGGCAGAAAAATACCAGGATCAGCGTGCAGGCCCCGGTGATCTGCCGCCCGGTATCGCCCATGGCGAGGAAGCGGTGCAGTTGCAGCATCAGGCCGAAGAAGTCCTGACCGGTGGCTTCACCCATGAACTGGGCGGTGTACGGATCGAAGTAGCGCATCTCGCCCCGGCGTTCGCCCGGTGGCGGGGTGAAACTCACCCGCGCGGCGTTGCCGCTGTCGGTCTCGACCCAGAGCATCGCGACTTTCTTGCCGGAGGCGCCCTCGATTTTTTCCACCAGTTCGGCGGGCGGCAGGACGCCGGCAACCTGCTTCTCGACCTGCAACACAGAAGGATTGAGCACGCTGAGGATCTCATCCTCAAACGACACCATCGCCCCGGTGATGCCCATCAGGGCCAGGACCAGCCCGGCACTGATGCCGAAAAACCAGTGCAACTGGAACAGGGTTTTCTTCAACACGTCGCTCGCCTTGTTCGTTCGAAATAATCATCACGGCGCGCATTATGCCGTGGGTTGCTGAGAAACATTCTTTTTACGTACAAAAGCCCCGTTCATGCAGATGAACGGGGCCTGACCTTATATCGCCGGCTGCTTTATGTGGGAGCGAGCCTGCTCGCGAAGGCTGTAGCCGTCGCCACAGATGAGGTGCGGCAACCATCCATTCGCGAGCAGGCTCGCTCTCACATTGATCAGAAGTGGAAGTTGGTGCTCAGCAATGCCGTGCGGCCCGCCGCCTGGTTGGCGAAGTGGGTCGAGAAGGCTTTGTCGTAGTAGGTTTCGTCGGTCAGGTTCTGCACGTTCAGTTGCAGGTCGACGTTTTTGCTCAACTTGTAGGCAGCCATTGCGTCGTAACGAACATAGGACTCGACCATGGTGGTGTTGGCCACGCTGCCGAAGACGTCGTCGACATAGAACGCACCGCCACCGATGGTCAGCTTTGGCGTGACCTGATAGGTCGTCCACAGGCTGGCACTGTTTTTCGGGGTGTTCGGCAGTTCGTTGCCATCGTTGGCTTTACCCAGCGGGCCGCCGTCTATTTGCTCGCTGTCCATGTAGGCGTAACCGGCGAAGACTTGCCATTTTTCGGTGATCTTGCCGCTGGCCGACAATTCGATGCCCTGCACGCGGGTTTTACCGGCGTTTTCATAGGACGTGGTGTCGACCTGGACGCGGGCGTTGTCTTTCTCGGTGCGGAAGATATCGGCGGTCAACGACAGGCGATCGTTCAGCAAGTCCCACTTGGTGCCGATTTCGTAGTTCTTGGTGGTTTCCGGCTCCATGTCGCTGCTCAGCAGATTGCCGTTGCGATCCGGAGTGCCGCCCAACGGGTTGCCTTCCTGACCTTCGCCCAGCGTGTTGCCCGGTGGCGTGGCGGAGGTGGCGTAGGACGCGTAGATGCTGCCGTTTTCGGCCGGTTTGTAAACCACGCCGAACTGGCCGGTCACGAACTCGCTGACGTCATCCCCTTTGGACGTGGTCACGCTGGACGCGTTGTAGGTTTTGTATTTGGTGTCGAAATGGTCGTAACGCAGGCCCATGTTCACCAGCCATTGCTCGGACAACTCGAGGGTGTCGAACACATACAGCGCGTAGGTATCGGACTCGGTATCAGTGCCGGCGTAGTTCCGCGAGATCGCACCGTTCCATGGGTCGTTCGGGTTCGGGTTGGCCAGCGAGGTGCAGTTGTAGCCGCTTGGCGCGCCGATCAGTGCCGGCGAGCAGTTGGTGGTCGACGCCGCGGTTCTCGGGGTGGTGTCGACGTTGACGTTGTACGAGGATTTCTGGCTTTCCTCGCGGCTCAGCTCGATGCCGGTGGCGAAGCTGTTCTTGAAGCCCGCAATGTAGACGTCACCAAACAGATCGGTCTGGTTCGTGGTGGTCTCGGTGTTGCTCACGCGGGTGTTGGCCCGGCGCCAGACGCTGCCGTTGTTGACGTTGCCCTTGCTGTCGTCTGGCTGGGTCAGGATGTAATCCTGCATGCTGCTGCCGTGGCGCAGGGTGTTCTTGACGGTCAGCGCATCGCTCAGGTCGTGCTCGATGGCAAAGGTTGCCGTGTCGGTGCGGCCCTTGCGGAAATCGCGATCCAGCCCGTAGAAGTTGCTGTGATCGCCGCCGGCGAACGGCTTGTCCGGATTCGACTTGGTGCGGGCGGCGGAACCTGCGACAGGGATGGTGTACGGAATGCCCGAGTCTGGCGTGTCGTTGCTTTCCAGATGGTAGTAATCGAGGTTGACCCGGGTGTCGGTGCCCAGGCCGAATGCCAGCGACGGCGCGATGCCCCAGCGGTCGTAATCGACGCTGTCACGGCCGGCGACATTGCTTTCGTGGCTCATCAGGTTCAGACGGCCAGCGGCGGTGTCGGTGAACTGGTAGTTGCCGTCCAGGGTGTAACGCTGGGTCTGGTCCGAACCCCAGGTAAAACCACCGTCGAACGAGTCGCCCAAGTGGGCCTTTTTGCTCACCAGGTTAATGCTGCCGCCCGCCGCGCCACGGCCGCCAATGGCCGAGTTCGGACCTTTGCTGACTTCGATGGATTCTACGGCGAAGATCTCGCGGCTCTGCGAACCGGTGTCACGCACACCGTCCAGATAGGTGTCGCCCTGAGCGTCGAAACCACGAATGAACGGACGATCGCCTTGTGGGTTTCCACCTTCACCGGCACCAAAGGTGATACCCGGAACGGTGCGCAGCGCATCCTGCATATTGAGGGCACCGGTGTCCTTGAGCACTTGCTGCGGGATGACGGTGACCGAGCGCGGTGTGTCCACCAGCGGTGCGGTGTACTTGGGCGAGGAGGCTTTTTCAACGTTGTAGGAAGTCGCATCCTGGGCTTCGCCAGTGATGGAGGTCGCCCCCAGGGAAATCGCATTGCCCGGCGCTTTTTCGTCGGCCTTTTCGGCTGCGAAAACCATGTGGCCGGCAGAACCCGCCGTGATCGCCACGCCAATTGCAGACGCGAGCAAACGCGGTGAACTGACCGGTAAATGTGAGTGTTGGCGTGACATGTGAATTCCCCTCCCCAAGGATTTGAGGCCGCGGAATATAGGGTAGACGCGTATTTGTATCAATTGCGAAACGTTACTATTCGCGAGGAATTTACATTCTTTACAATTTGACCTTACGGTTTTTGATGATTCGTTCGTCGTGGGGGTTTTACACAGTCAATAAGAATCAATACCATTGCCGCCTCTTTACCTCCAGGTGTCCTCCCATGCTGCTGCACATTCCCGGCGTGTTCGCGAAAGAAGAAGTGCAGCGCATCCGCGAGGCTCTGGAGCAGGCGGATTGGGCCGATGGCAAAATCACCGCCGGCTACCAGTCAGCCAAAGCCAAGCACAACCTGCAGCTGCCTGAGGGTCATCCGCTGGCCAAGGAAGTGGGTGCGGCGATGCTTGAGCGGCTGTGGAAAAATCCGCTGTTCATGTCCGCGGCTTTACCGCACAAAGTGTTTCCTCCGTTGCTGAACTGTTACACGGCGGGCGGCAGTTTCGACTTCCATATCGACAACGCCGTGCGTCAGCCCAAGGGCGGTATCGAGCGGGTTCGCACCGACCTGTCGGCGACGCTGTTTTTCAGCGAACCGGAGGACTATGACGGCGGCGAACTGGAAATCCAGGACACCTTCGGCACCCAGCGCGTGAAATTGCCGGCCGGCGACATGGTTTTGTATCCCGGCACCAGTCTGCACAAGGTCAACGCCGTCACCCGCGGCACCCGCTATGCGTCGTTCTTCTGGACCCAAAGCCTGGTGCGCGAAGACAGTCAGCGCGCGTTGCTGTTCGAGATGGACGGGGCGATCCAGCAATTGACTCAGGACATGCCCGATCACCCGTCGTTGATCCGCCTCACGGGCACATATCACAACCTGTTGCGTCGTTGGGTCGACGTATGAGTTTCCAATTGCGCCGCGAGGAAGTCCTCGACGGTGATTCCCTCAAAGCCATGCTGGAAGAAAGCTCCGCTCGTGCAGCCCAGGCGATTCTGATCGCTGCCCGTGAAAACATTCTCGATGCTCAAGCCTTGCTCGGGCAGATTCTGCTGGACGGGAATGGCATCGGGCAGGACCAGCCGCTGGCCGTGCGCTGGTTCGGGATTGCCGCCCGGCGCGGGCATCTGATGGCGCGCAACATGCTCGGTCGTTGTCATGAGCATGGCTGGGGGTGTGCGGCGGACGCTTCGGTTGCCGCGCAGCATTATCGAATCGCCGCCGACGCCGGGCTGGATTGGGCGATGTACAACTACGCCAATCTGCTGGCGACCGGGCGAGGTGTGATGGAGGATCAGGTGCAAGCGCTGAGTTTTTATCGTCGCGCCGCAGAACTGGGCCATGCGAAGTCGATGAACCTGTTCGGTCGTTATCTGGAAGAAGGACGGGGCTGTCCGGCGGATCCGCAAGCTGCGCGTGAGTGGTATCGACGCTCGGCGGTCGGTGGTGATTTTCGTGGGCAGTTCAGTCATGCCGCTGTGCTGGCCGACGAGGGGCATATCGAAGAAGCGCTGGGTTGGTTACGCAAGGCGCGGGACGGCGGAAATATAAATTTCCTGCGGGTGGCGAGTCAGACGTTGTTGACTGCGCAGAACGGGCAAGTTCGCGAATTGGCTACCGATTACGCTCAGCGCTGCGCCGACCTTGAGCGGGAGCTCGTCCCCCTGCAAGCACTGTAGAGTGCCGGGGGAGAGGATTTCAGACACAAAAAAGCCCATGACACGTCATGGGCTTTTTGATTGTCGCTTTAGCGCTTACAGGTAAAACGATTTCAACGGCGGAAAGCCATTGAATTCAACCGCGCTGTAACTGGTGGTGTAGGCACCGGTCGACAGCCAGTACAAACGGTCACCGATGGCCAGGTTCAGCGGCAGACCGTACTTGTAGTTCTCATACATGATGTCGGCGCTGTCGCAGGTTGGGCCGGCGATGACCACTTCTTCCATCTCGCCTTTCTTCTCGGTCCAGATCGGGAACTTGATCGCTTCGTCCATGGTTTCGATCAGGCCGGAGAACTTGCCCACATCCGTATAAACCCAACGCTCGACGGCGGTACGGGATTTACGCGCCACCAGCACCACTTCACTGACCAGGATGCCGGCGTTGGCGATCAACGAACGGCCTGGCTCCAGGATGATTTCCGGCAGGTCATCACCGAAGTCTTCCTTGAGGAAACGGATGATTTCTTCGGCGTAGGTTTCCAGGCTGTTGGTGCGAGTGATGTAGTTGGCCGGGAAGCCGCCGCCCATGTTGATCAGCTTGAGGTGGATGCCGTCTTCTTCTTTCAGGCGTTCGAAGATCACTTTGACCTTGGCGATCGCCGCGTCCCAGACGCTGATGTCGCGCTGTTGTGAACCAACGTGGAACGAGATGCCGTAAGGCACCAGGCCCAGGTCGCGGGCGAGGATCAGCAGGTCCATGGCCATGTCGGTCTGGCAGCCGAATTTGCGCGACAAAGGCCAGTCAGCCGTGGTCGAGCCTTCGGTGAGGATGCGCACGTAGACTTTCGAACCCGGCGCAGCCTTGGCAATGTTGCGCAGGTCTGCTTCGGAGTCGGTGGCATACAGACGCACGCCCTTGTCGTAGAAGTAGCGGATGTCCTTGGATTTCTTGATGGTGTTGCCGTAGCTGATGCGATCCGGGCCAACGCCCTGGTTCATCACTTTGTCGAGCTCGTAGATCGACGCGATGTCGAAGTTCGAGCCTTTCTCTTTGAGCAGGTCGATGATTTCGACGGCTGGGTTGGCCTTGACCGCGTAGTAGACCTTGGCGAATTCGAAACCGGCGCGCAGGTCGTCATAAGCCTGGCTGATCATCGCGGTGTCGATCACCACGAACGGGGTTTCTTGTTTGTCGGCAAACGCCTTCATTTTGTTGAAGGTATCGCGCGCGAAATAGTCTTCGACGTTGATCGACATGCTGGGAACTCCTACTGGCAAACTGAAATTAACAATGGGTGCGAGGGTGTGTCATCAATGAAATCGCGAGTGCGTTGCGCCTGAGCGCGTGCCAGGCAAGGCGCAGGCCGCCGCGAATGGTCATTCCCTTCGCAAGGCCTGCAACGCAGCATGGCGCGCTCAGGCACAACCCGAAGGGCCGGGCCTGCTTTTGCGCAGGGCTGCGTTGCTCGTCCCTTATTTGGAACAACCAAACCGCGGGCCTCGCGCCTTGCCCTGCGCAAAAGCAGGCTCCGGCGCACTCGTGATTTCATTGATGACACACCCTCCTGAACGTCCTCCGTATCCCCACTTTGGTTCGCCTACTTCCCAAGGCATGTCGCCGAAAGCAAAAAGGCCACGGGAGGCGGTGCTTTCCCTTGGCCTTGCTGTCTCGTCGTCAGTACTTGAGCCGGATGGATCGTTTCCAGCATGGACGTTCGGCGCGAACTTTAGGGCGTGAGGGGCTTGAGATCAACAAAAAATGTCGCGTTTTTGCACGCTTCCGTCGTGCGGTCCTGGATAGCTACTGATGTAACCGACCTGCATGACAGTGTGATGTTCCCGTTGGAGGGACATTTGAGTTGTT
This sequence comes from Pseudomonas sp. PS02303, assembly GCF_029959925.1. NCBI lineage: Bacteria > Pseudomonadati > Pseudomonadota > Gammaproteobacteria > Pseudomonadales > Pseudomonadaceae > Pseudomonas > Pseudomonas sp. PS02303. Next base: position 10,096 of record NZ_JASCOM010000118.1, on the reverse strand, counting down.
TCAGAGGGATTTGTGGTGGCCCATTCGCGAGCAAGCCTCGCTCCTACAGGTTTTCGGTATGTCGTGATGTTGCGTACGACACCGCACCTGTAGGAGCGAGGCTTGCCCGCGAAGGCGTCAGATCAGGCTACAGCAGTCTCGGCAGGCGAAACAATGCTGGTCTTGCCCCCACGGGACTTGCCGGAACTCAGGTACTCGGCAATCGATTCCTGAGTCACTTCCCCCAGGAACACCCGCTCCGCATCCATCACCGGCAGCCACGAGCGGTTGAACTCGTACATGCGCGACAGCAGGATGCGCAAATGCTCGTCAAACGCCGCCGTGGCGTTGAACTCGCGCAGGTATTGCGCGCAAGTCCCTGTCTGACGGTGCAGGTCGCGACGTCGTACATAACCCAGCGCCTTGTTCTCACCATCGGTGACCACCACATAACGACGGTCCAGTTCGTCCATCAACTCCAGGGCTTCGGCCACCGGGGTTTCCGGGCTGACCGACGGCGCGTTGTCCGCCGCGTCTTCGGCTTTCACCAGCAACAGACGCTTGAGGGTGCTGTCCTGGCCGACGAAGTTGCTGACAAAGTCATCCGCCGGGTGCGCCAGCAGCGTGTCCGGGTGATCGATCTGCAGCAGCTTGCCTGCGCGGAAGATTGCAATCTTGTCGCCCAGCTTGATCGCTTCGTCGATGTCGTGGCTGACCATGATCACGGTCTTGTTCAGCGCCCGTTGCATCTCGAAGAACTCGTTCTGGATCATCTCGCGATTGATCGGGTCGACCGCGCCGAAGGGTTCGTCCATCAGCAACAACGGCGCGTCGGCCGCCAGTGCCCGAATCACACCGATCCGCTGCTGCTGACCGCCGGACAACTCACGCGGGTAGCGATTCAGGTACTGCTTGGGTTCCAGCTTGATCATGCTCATCAACTCGCGGGCGCGGTCGTGGCATTTCTGTTTGTCCCAGCCCAACAGGCGCGGAACGATGGTGATGTTTTCCTCGATGGTCATGTTCGGGAACAGGCCGATCTGCTGGATCACATAACCGATGTTACGGCGCAAGGTCACGGCGTCGAGGTCGGTGGTGTCTTCGCCGTTGATCAGGATCTTGCCCGAGGTCGGTTTGATCAAGCGGTTGATCATCTTCAGCGTGGTGCTTTTGCCGCAGCCCGATGGTCCGAGGAATACGCAGATTTCGCCTTCATTGACGGTCAGGCTCACCGAGTCCACGGCTTTCACATCTTTGCCGTTGCTTTGGAAGGTCTTGCTGAGGTTTTGAAGTTCGATCATTTGAGCAGTCCTTTTGGAGTCAGCGTGCGTTGCAGCCATTGCAGAAGCAGGTCGGCGAAGATGGCCAGGAGACTGACCAGCACGGCGCCGACGATCAGCATCGACATATCGCTGCGGCTGATTGAAGCGAGAATAAGTACACCGAGGCCACCGGCACCGATGGTCGCGGCGATGGTCATGACACCAATATTCATGACCACGGCGGTGCGCACACCGGCCAGAATTACCGGCACGGCGATGGGCAGTTCGACCATGCGCAGGCGCTGGCCGAAGGTCATGCCGATGCCGCGAGCGGCTTCGCGAATGCCCGGTTCGACGCCGGTCAGCGCCAGGTAGGTGTTACGCATGATCGGCAGCAGCGAGTACAAAAACACCGCCGTGATTGCCGGCATCGGACCGAGGCCCTGGCCGAATTTCGAGTAGAACGGCAGCAACAGGCCAAACAGCGCAATCGACGGCACGGTCAGCAGCACCGTGGCGCTGGCTTGCAGCGGGCCGGCGAGGGTCGGGAAGCGCGTCATCAGCACGCCCAACGGCACGCCCACGAGGATCGCCAATGTCACGGCGATGCCGACCAGGGTGATGTGCTGCCAGGTCAGGTGCAGCACCAGCGGCCAGTCGAGATGGGAAAAGGCGTTAAGAAATTCCATGTCTTTTCCTCCTCAGTTCAAGGGATGCTGGCGCAGAAAGTCTGCGGCAACGGATGAAGGGCTTTCGTGATCGACATCGACCCGCGCGTTGAGCTGGCGCATGGTGGCGTCGTCGAACAGTTCAGCCAGCGGCTTTATTTCTTCCGCCAGTTTTGGATGGGCGTCGAGGTAGTCCTGACGCACAACTGGCGCGGCGGTGTAGTCCGGGAAGTAGTGCTTGTCGTCTTCGAGCAGTTTGAGCTTGAAGGCGTTCAAGCGACCGTCGGTGGTGTAGACCAGACCGGCAAACACCTGGCCATTGCGCAGGGCGGTGTAGACCAAACCGGCATCCATCTGCCGAATGTTCTTGCGGGACAGGTTCATGCCGTAGAGATCGACCATGCCGTCCAGACCGTCGGAACGGTTGGCGAACTCGGTATCCAGCGCCACCAGATGATTGGTCTTGGCTTCAGCCTGCAGCACCGTGTTCAGCTCGCTGATGGTGTTGATCTGCGGGTAAGCCTTCGCGGTGGTTTCCGGCAGGGCCAGGGCGTAGGTGTTGCTGAATTTCGACGGAGTCAGCCAGATCAGGCCTTTTTTCGCGTCGAGTTCCTTCACCTTGGCGTAGGACTGCGCACTGTCGAGCTTCTCGGTGATGTGGTTGTAAGCCACCAGCGAGACGCCGGTGTATTCCCACATCAAATCCAGCTGACCACTTTCGTGGGCGCTACGGGCCAGGTTGCTGCCCAGACCGCCGGTCACCTGAGTGTCGTAACCCTTGGTGCGCAGGTATTGGGAGGTGATTTCCGCCAGCAGGGTTTGTTCGGTGAACACCCGGGCGCCGATGCGGATGACCGGTTTTTCTGCGGCTTGGGCGATTCCTGCGAACAGCAGGGCGCAGCCTAGAAACAAGCATATTTTTTTCATGAGATTTCCTTTGCCGAGGCTTAAGACGGGCGCAAGCCGCGTTCGAGCCAGAGGCGGCTGGCGAGTGTCACCAGGCCGTCGAGCAGCAAGGCCAGCAGGGCGGTGCAGGCCGCGCCGAGCAGCAGTTGCGGCTGATTGTTCAAGGCGATGCCAGGGAAAATCAGGCTGCCCAGGCTGTTGGCGCCGATCAGGAACGCCAGCGGTGCCGTCCCGACGTTGATCGCCAAGGCCACGCGCACGCCGCCGATGATGATCGGCACGGCGTTCGGCAGTTCGACCCGCCACAGCACTTGCGTCGGTGTCATGCCGATGCCGACGGCCGCTTCCTTGAGGGAGCCCTGAACGTTTTTCAGGCCTTCATAGGTGTTGCGCACAATCGGCAACAGCGAGGCGAGGAACAGCGCGAAGATCGCGGGGCCGCTGCCGATGCCGAGGATCCCCAGGGCGATGGCCAGTACGGCAAGAGGCGGCACGGTGTTGCCGATGTTGAAGATCTGCATGAAGCGTTCAGCGCGGCCCACCATGCTCGGGCGGCTGAGGAAAATACCGGCGGGGATGCCCACAACGAGGGCGGCCAGCATGGAGACAAGGACGAGGATCAAGTGAGCTTGCAGGTAAAACAACAAATCGTCGCGGTAATGTTCGATCGTGTTGATGCCAATCCAGTGGACCAGCAGGGCCAGGAGAGCGACGACAACCGCACCTCCTATCAGCCCCTTGCCATAGCGAATAGCCACAGGCGGACTCCTTTTTTCTTTGTCGGCGAACGCAGTCCCGTGTGGCATGCCATTCCTGGCTGCCGGGAAAAACAACGTTCGCGAGAAGCAGCTCTTCATGCTGATGCAACCGCATGAGATCGAGCCATAAGCGCAGCCTCGTCAGGCTAACTTGCAGGTTTTTCAAACCCTGCTACGAGAGCTGTAACAGGGGAGTGGACGTCTGCACCTTTTAAAAGGTTCCATAATTAGCAGCAATTAGCCACCCTTGATCTCCCTTTGGACCTGTCGATCGCCATGGGCGAGAGGGCGAACGGTGGTCCGTGACGGTCGGTTTGCGCTATACTCGCCGCCCTTTTTTGAATCACCTGCCAGGCGATTTCCCATGACCAAACAGGCCGCCGAAGTCGCGAAACGCCGCACTTTCGCCATTATTTCCCACCCCGATGCCGGTAAAACCACCATCACCGAGAAGCTCTTGCTGATGGGCAAGGCGATTGCGATTGCGGGCACGGTGAAATCACGTAAATCCGACCGCCATGCCACCTCCGACTGGATGGAAATGGAAAAGCAGCGTGGTATCTCGATTACCACGTCGGTCATGCAGTTCCCATATCGCGACCACATGATCAACCTGCTCGACACCCCGGGCCACGAAGACTTCTCCGAAGATACCTACCGCACCCTGACGGCGGTGGACTCGGCCTTGATGGTCCTCGACGGCGGTAAGGGTGTAGAGCCTCGGACCATCGCGCTGATGGACGTCTGCCGTCTGCGTGACACGCCGATCGTCAGCTTCATCAACAAACTCGACCGCGACATCCGCGACCCGATCGAACTGCTCGACGAAATCGAAGCGGTCCTGAAGATCAAGGCGGCGCCGATCACCTGGCCGATCGGTTGCTACCGTGACTTCAAGGGCGTTTATCACCTCGCCGACGATTACATCATCGTGTACACCGCGGGCCACGGCCACGAGCGCACCGATGTCAAAATTATCGAGAAGCTCGACTCCGACGAAGCTCGCGCGCACTTGGGCGATGAATACGATCGCTTTGTCGATCAGCTGGAACTGGTGCAGGGCGCCTGTCACGAATTCAATCAACAGGAATTCCTCGACGGCCAGCTGACGCCGGTGTTCTTCGGTACTGCCTTGGGCAACTTCGGTGTCGATCACGTGCTCGATGCTGTGGTCAACTGGGCGCCGAAACCGTTGGCCCGTGTTGCCAACGAGCGTACCGTCGAGCCAGTCGAAGAGAAATTCACCGGCTTCGTGTTCAAGATCCAGGCGAACATGGACCCTAAACACCGCGACCGTATCGCGTTCATGCGTATCTGCTCCGGCAAGTACGAAAAAGGCATGAAGATGCGCCACGTGCGCACCGGCAAGGACGTGCGGATCGGCGACGCGCTGACCTTCTTCTCTTCCGAGCGCGAGCAACTGGAAGAAGCGTTTGCCGGCGATATCATCGGCCTGCACAACCACGGCACCATCCAGATCGGCGACACCTTCACCGAAGGCGAAGCCCTGAGCTTCACCGGTATCCCGCACTTCGCCCCGGAACTGTTCCGTCGCGTGCGCCTGCGTGATCCGCTGAAATCCAAGCAACTGCGTCAAGGCTTGCAGCAATTGGCAGAAGAGGGCGCCACCCAAGTGTTCTTCCCCGAGCGCAGCAACGACATCATCCTCGGCGCCGTCGGTGTGCTGCAGTTCGATGTGGTGGCCAGCCGCTTGAAAGAGGAATACAAGGTCGAGTGCTCTTACGAGCCGATCACCGTCTATTCCGCTCGCTGGATCGATTGCGACGATAAGAAGAAATTCGAGGAGTTCCGGGTCAAGGCCGTGGAAAACCTGGCGGTCGATGGCGGTGGTCACCTGACGTACCTGGCGCCGACGCGGGTCAACCTGGCGTTGATGGAAGAGCGCTGGCCGGACGTGAAATTCCGTGCGACGCGTGAGCATCATTAAACGCTGAGTTGCAAAATCAAAAGCCCCGGTCGCGAAAGCGCCGGGGCTTTTTCATGCCCGACACAATTCCCTGTGGGGGCGAGCCGGCTCGCGATGGTGGTCAGGACGCCACGGGTTATCAGGCGGCCCGCATTCTCGTTGACGTCTTTCGCGAGTGCTGGCCGGACGTGAAATTCCGCAAGGCGGGCGAACGTCATCAAGCGATGAGTCAGTACGCGTATGTCAGGCATTTCTGTAGGCGTTTTTACGGAGTTCTGTAGCTGGGCTCTGCTTTTTACTTCTCTAGTCTTTTACGCGAGACATGGAAGTCGTTGACGTCTAGCTTTCGGTGGACATTTCGCAAGTAGCGACTTTCCACGAGCAGGAGCACAAGACAAATGGATGTAATGAAAACCGATGCGGCTGCACTGACAACCCAACGACCTCTGACTCCCATTTCTGTCATCGAACGTTACTACGATCTGATCGTCAGCAGTGCTCCCTGTTTCGAAGTCAGCATCCGTGACGACGCTTTTGAGCCTTCCATGAAGCTGCCCGAAATGGAGCCGCGAATGCAGGCCTTCCTTTCTGTCGCCACTGCGCAATTTTTTGAGATGGGCCGTTACCGAGGTATGCCGTTGCGGTTGTTCGACCTGAGGCAAAACGCAAATACTCAAACCACAAAGACCTTTGCCTCGACGCTGATCGTTGCGCGCGCCATTCGCCATATTCAGGATACCGGCGACAGTATTGTGTTGTTTTCCCCCTCATCCGGAAACAAAGCCATCGCTCTACGTGATGCGGTTCTACGGGCAATTAAAAACAAGCTGGTCCACCCAGAGCAGTTACGCATTGTCACGCTGACGCCTGCCCTGACGACTGAAAAGTTGCGTAGATCCGAACTTTACGACGATCCTCGATTGCGTGCTTTGAATCCTGTGTTCGTGCTGGATACTGAGTCGCCGGAAGCAGTAAAGGTTGTTGGACAACAGTTCAAGGATCTCTTCAATCGTCGTCCATTGGGTGATTCGAAGTTGTGGCATTCCCTCCGGCTCGAGAACTACCGGTTTTCTGATCAAGCCCGGGCTTTTTTTGATTTTGAGTATGGTGACGCCTGGGACACTGACCGCAAGACCGTGCATGTGCATGCTGTGTCGAGTGCTTATGGTCTTCTGGGATATTGCTCAGGTGTGGACGTGATGAAGCGTCACGGGACACAGGTTTCCACTCCGTCATTTTTGTTGGTTCAACATCTCGCAACCAGCGACATGGTTCTGCACTTGCTCGACGGAAATTTTGAGGGTGCTTCTGCTCCACGCTATAAGCAGGGGGCCGACGGTTTATGGGTGCAGTCGGAGTCTGCGCACTTTCCTGCCACAACATGGAGTCCAGACGAAGTACTCGAACACACTTTTTATACACACCTGCCACCTACCGCAGTGGAAATGACTGCGCGGGTCAGGGCCAATGGCGGCTCGGGGATAGTCGTTTCGCTTCATGAGTGCATGCAGCGCTACAGTGAATGCGCTCAATTTCTCGCGAATACGCCCGTCAGCTTGCCAGCCGATCCTCGTGATCTGAAAGAGTGGTCATTGGTGATGGCCATGACAGGTTGCCTGAATGCAATTGATCGACAACTACTTGAGGGTATGGACGGTTGCACCATCCACGCGTCGGGCACCTATTGCGGGCGGGATTTTGAAGGCATTCCCACAGAGGGTTTGTCTTTTATTGATAGTGCTGAAGAGATGATGGAGATCCTTCGCAGCCCTTGTAATCCATGAGCTTTGATCCTCACATGATCAGCAAAGCGCTCTGCCATTTTCGCGTTTATCGGGGCGACTCCAGAGCTGGAGAATCGGCATGCCTGGTTTATGCAGGAGTGGCGGAAGGTTTGGTTTATATCGCACCGTTTGTGGCGCAGTGTTTTTTTGAGAAGCCGTATATAGAGCAGGAAGGAACTCTGGAGTGGCACCAGCTTGAGGGTTTCATAAAGCAGGATCAAACCGACTTGTACTTGTTGATGGCTCCCTTGGAGGTCATTCAGCAATACCGGCAGCCTGGCGATATTGTCGGCGTGAGCAGGATTCACCAACAAGTTGATGTTTCAGCTGGATGGCAGCAGGTACTGAGCCAATTCTCCCATCGAGAAAACAAGCGTCGCACTCAATTGGCCGGACAAGGTTTTGATTTCGATGTGTCGTTTGAAGATAAAGACTTCTTTGCGTTCTATCGGTCGATGCACGTCCCGACAATGAGCGCCCGTTACGGGTGTTTTGCGCGAAGCGTGCCGGAGCAAGCGGCTTATCTCGACTTATTTAAACAAGGCGTTTTGTTTCGAGTTCATTTAAAGGGTGAGTGGGTGGCGGGCAGTATTTCCCAGATTAATGAATCGACACGCACCTTGAATGCGCGGTTGATCGGAGTGAAGGAGGGAGCCGCCGTCTACCGGGCCAATGGAGCGCAGAATTATGTCTACCACGCGATCCTTGAGTGGGCATCCGACCATCCAGCGATTGATTGTGTCGACTTCCAGGGCTGCGAGCCATTTCTGAGCAAAGGAACATTCCAGTACAAGAAACGCTTTGGGACGACGGCAGTTGTTCCTGAAAACGCATTCGGTCAATGGCGGTTGTTGATTCGAACAAGGGCGCTTTGTGTGTCCACCAGACACTTTCTGATCAATAACCCTTTACTGGGTCTGGATGCCGAGGGGCGGTTACAAGCGCAATATTTTTTTGATGCAGAGCATGAGGTTCGCTCGGATATTCCTTTCGCTTCAAAGGGCATCCAAAGCGAAGTAAGGCGCAACCTGGATCAATGGGATGACTGATCGGTACATTTACCCGATTCGGCTCAGTGGCTATTTCTGCCCAATGGCCTGGGTGCTTGCTGCGTTGATTTTTATCAGCCGTTTGAGCGCCATGGTGAAGCTGTTCATGGCGTTGTACCTGCGTCAGGCGTTGGCGTTGCCGATTGAAACCGTTGGATGGTTGTTGTCCGGGTACGGAGCCGGCTTGTTGATAGGGTCGATGGGGGGAGGACTGCTGAGTGAGCATTTCCCGACGGCTCGACTCACTGCCGCGCTGTTTTTTGTTTCAGCGTGGATTTTGGTCTTGTTGGGACTGGTTACAGATGTGCTTTTTTTGGCAGGTCTGCTTCTGTTCAGCGGGGTACTTGATGGTGCGATTCGCACCCTTCATCAGCGGTTGATCATGGAGTATTGCGAGGTTGCACAGCGGACTCGCTCGCAGTCATTGAACCGTGTTGCCAGCAATTTGGGCATGGCAGTTGCCGGAGTGGTGGGTGGCGTCCTGGCGCAGACGGATTTTCGTTGGGTATTTTTTCTCGGTGCCGCCATGTCTCTGCTGGCCTTGGTCTGGTTTGTTCGGGCGACACATCAGCGAGATATTCTGAGGCAGGATGAGGACTCCGAGGGGGCTTCAGGTTCTTGCGTACCGTATCGCGACAAGCCTTTCCTCTGGCTGTTGGGGGCCTCAGTCTTGCTCGGTCTTGCCTTTGAGCCGGTCTACAGCATGTTGGGCAACTATTTACTTGATTACTATCGGTTGGGTGCTGAAGTCATTGGTTGGCAATTTGCGCTCAACGCAGTGCTGGTGGTGGTACTGCAAATCCCGATATCTCATTGGAGCGAGCAATGGAGCGCACGCTGGCGGCTGCTGGCTGGCAGCATTTTGCTGGCCTGCGGGCTCGGCATGTTGCCCTTGGGCGCCGGTGTGTTTTATCTCTGCCTCTCGACCGCTATCTGGACGCTTGGCGAAATTCTCTTCATGCCCACTTTGAACGTGATGGTCATGAAGCGCGCACAAGCGGGTAAAAGCGGGCACTACTTTGGTCTTTTCTCAATGTGTTGGAGCGCGAGTGTGCTGCTTTCTCCGACGCTTGGAGGCCACCTTTATGGCCACTTTGGTGGGCATAGTGTCTGGCTTGGGTGTGCGGCCTTGGCGATCTTGTCCATGCCACTGGTTTGCCAGGCAACTCGCAGATAGCTCGCGTAATTTAGCTGATCTGGTTATAGGCATTATTCAAATCCGTTCTCCCCACCCACGGCATTTCCCGCGCATCGTTAGAGTCCTATCTGGAGAACCCAACCCGCCCCATCGGGACCGGATGTCTACCAGTGCCGTCGGGCCACCACGTTTCACCTGCGATAAGGATGGAATCAGCCATGAGCATTTTTCAACGCATTGTGTTGTTGCTGAAAGTTTGGGTACTGCTGTTGGTTGGCATGTCAGCGGCCTGGGCGGAATGCCCGGACCATCGTGAGCAGGCTTCGAGTGGGCAGGTGACGCACACTGGGCTGATGATCGCCGCGTCCGAGTCGGAGCCAGGCGACCAAGGGCAGGGCGGCAGTGCGGACGATGACGACTCGACCACCGAGGATCCCGATGAGGATGAGGGGGCTTAAGTAGCAGGCAAAAGAAAACCCCTTTTCCCCCGACTGATGCGCAGCCAGGGAAGAAGAGGTTTTTGAACAGGTCGCTTATCCCTGTGGGAGCGAGCCTGCTCGCGAAGGCGATATTCCAGTCAACATCTAAGTCGACTGAGAAAACGCTATCGCGAGCAGGCTCGCTC
>NZ_JASCOM010000117.1:0-18863 GCF_029959925.1 Pseudomonas sp. PS02303 | reverse complement strand
CCGCTGGACTGCGCAGCAGGCCCCGCTTTTCAGATGAAGAGCGGGGGCCGCTTCGCGCCCCAGCGGGAGCAAGCTCCCTCGCCACAGTTCTTTCTCAGGCCTGACCTGCTTCCCCCACATAACGGATATGTAATTTGTGCGCCACCGTCACGAAAGGTTCGGATTGTTACCTTGATTCCGTCAGCTACCAAACGAGGAATCAAACATGAAATTTGCACACATCAGTACCTTTGCAGCAGCGTTGGCGATGTCTTCTCTGGCCTTGGCCGAAGGCGGCGGTGATCGAACGTTCCAACGAATGATGACTGCCAATGACCGCTCCGTAGAGCTGTTCGTCGCCAAGGAAAAAGCGCGCGACCCGGTCGTCGTCAATGAAAAGAAAGACGACAACACCAACGACTTGTAAGCGCATCGCACTTGAACAGGCCTGTCATCGAGTCCCGATGCCGGGCTTTTTTTTGAGCCAGGATTGGATGGGAGTGGATATGAAAGTACTTCAGTTGATGACGTTCGCCGGCATGCTGGCGATGTCCCTGAATGTGTTTGCCGAGGGGGGTGGTGACCGGACGTTCGAGCGGGCGCTGAGTGCTAACACCAAAGCCATGGAGCAATACGCGGCCAACCAGGGCAAACCGGCGCCGCAGGTCAAGGACTACGAATACGGAATGAAGCTGGACGTGGCTAAAGTGGTAAGCGTTGTGCGTCCGCAAGTGGCTTGCGCTGTGGTGCCTGCCGCCATGACCTATGAAGACTCGAAAGGCCAACTCAACACCATCAGATACACCGTGGCGGGGGATTGCCGCAATCGCGGCAGCTGACACCGCCCTGATGGCCAGGGCCGGAATCCCTGCAGGCGCTGCCGAACCTTCGGCAACGCCTGCAGGTTTTACTCAGGCATAAAAAAGGCGCCCCGAAGGACGCCAAAGATTCACCTCTTACCAAAGGAGCAAGGAGCTTCTAAAGGTGAATGTGTATCGGCCGCTTGATCAGAGAATCGCCAACGGGTACTCGACAATCACCCGCACTTCATTCAAATCCGATTCAAATGCCGTGGCGCGCGTCGTGGCCTGGCGCAAACGCAGCGACAGGTCTTTCATCGAACCACTCTGCACCACGTATTTGACTTCGACATCACGTTCCCAGCGCTTCTGGTCGGTCAGTGGATTGCCGTCAGCATCGCGGCGCATGTACACGGCGTTGGCGTTGGTGTAATCGGCGTCGGTGCCTCGGGCGTAACGAGTCATGAACGAGAGCCCCGGTACGCCGTAAGTGGTCATGTCGAGGTCGTAGCGCGCCATCCACGAACGTTCCTTGGGCGAGTTGAAGTCGTTGTACTGGATGGAGTTGTCGAGGAAGATCGAGTCGGATTGACGCAGGTAATCGAAGTCGTCGTTGCCATTGTTGCGCTGGTGTGAAAGTGCAACGGAGTGCGCGCCGAGTTTCACGCCCACCCGGCCGCTCCAGATGTTGTTGTCGAACTTGCCGAGCAGTTGTTTGCCTTCGTCGACCGCCTTGTAATAGTTCAGGCCGCCAAACAGCGACAGGTCATCCGATAGCGGATAGGTCCAGGCAGTGCCGGCGTAGTACTGATTCCAGGCATCCTTGAGGCGGCTGGAGTACAGGCTGAAGCTGAGGTTCTTGTTCAGTGCATAGTCGCCGCCACCGTAAGCGATCCATGGCGAATTGACCGGGCCGGCATAAAACGTGGCGAAGTTCTCGCGCATATCGCTGGACACGGGTTGGCTCATCGCATGCAGCCGACCGCCCTGAACCGACAGACCCTCGAGGCTGGTGTTGACCGCCGTCACACCGCGAAAGCTCTCCGGCAGCAATCGCGAGTCACCTGCCGCCACCACCGGGTTGGCCGGGAACACGTCACCGACCTTGACCACCGTATCGAAGGCTCGCACTTTGGCGGCTCCACCGACCTTGGTGTACTCGTCCCGCGCCTCGCCATCACTGTTGACGGGCAGCACATCAAACGAACTACGGCCACCGTTGCGGCCGTCACCGGTGTCGAGCTTCAAGCCGATCATCGCAAACGCATCGACACCGACGCCGACAGTGCCTTGGGTAAACCCGGATTCGAACTTGCTGATCACCGCATGGGCCCAGGTTTCTGAATAACCATTGCCGGTGGGGCTGGACTGGCCATTGCGGTGATCACGGTTGAAGTAGAAATTACGGTTGAGCACCGTCAGGCTGCTGCCCTCGATAAACCCTTCGGCTTTATCATCCGCCATTACCATGGACGGTCCGGAGCCGACCACCACCGCTAAAGCGGCCATCGACATTTTTGTATTGTTAACCATCAATCACTCCTTGGGTTCGGCAGACGGGAACGTGCTTCGGCGTGGGTTTTATTGTTCGGCGGAGAAGGCCCGCCGGCATGGTCGCCGGGTGACATCGTTGCAAGCTGCGGATAACGCCAAGGTGATGGGGGAATTACAATTTCGTTATGTGGCTGGAGTAATAGCCCCGAGCATTCAGGTCAGGGCTGCGAGCTGTTCGATCGTCTGCGGAAAGCGTTCAACCAGACGTATCAGGGTCGTGGCTTGGGCATTGGGTATTGCCCGTCCCTGTTCCCAGTTCTCAAGGGTTCGGGTGTTGGTGCGCAGATACATGGCGAACACTGGCCGGGAGAGGTTGAGCTGTTGGCGTATGGCAACCACTTCCTCAGCCGTGATGGGCATCAGTTTTGGCAGCTGGACCTTGTGGGTGCGCAGAGTGATCTTGCCTTGGCGCTCTTCGGCCAGCGCTTCGAGGCCATCCATCAGTTCGGAAAAAATGTCACGTTTCATAGTGGGATCTCGTGTTGATTTCTCTATCTAGCGCTTGTCTGAAAATGTTTTTCTGGGAGGGCGACAGGTCGTCTTGCTCGTTTTTGCTGTACACGGTGAACAGCCAGAATTGATCGAAGCCTGACCACCCGTAATAAATCACCCGCAATCCGCCGCGCTTGCCCTTGCCTCGTCGTTGATCGCAGAAGCGGATTTTGCGCAGCCCACCGGTGCCCTCAATGAGATCGCCCGCTTCTGGATTCTTCAGCAACTCCAGTTGAAAGCTGCGAAACAGATCGTCATCCAGGTACTCGTCTCGATGTTTCTGGAACATACGTAATTCGATGAAAAGAGCATCCATGTTCTGTACGCTACCTACGTATAGTTTTGTCTCGATAATCGAATCGGTCAAGGCATCGACGCCATCCTTTTCGTTCCCGTTTTCAACGGTAGACCCCGGTTGTAAAAACACCTGTAGGACGAATCGACCCGTGCAGTGAGAGCGTTCGATAAAAGAGAGGGGATACTTCGCAGTGGGACTGACCTCTGAGGCGGTGCATAAAACGATGCCTGAACATCACGATCCCACAAACGCAAAAACGGCACCCGAAGGTGCCGTTTCTGTTTTCTACCGAGTGTCGCTATGCGATCAGCCCGCCAGACCCGCCTGCTGAACCAGGGTCAGCAATGGTTGCGGGTAGACGCCGAGGAAGAATGCCACCAGAGCGATGGCCAGCAGCATCACGCCGCCTGCACGTTGTTCCCAGTGCAGTTGCGCATCGTGGCGACGCAGGTTCGGTTCGATCAGGTACAAGGTGACCATGACGCGCAGGTAGTAGAAGACGCCGATGGCGCTGCCCAGTACCAGGGAACCGACCAGCCACCATTGGTGCGACTCGACACCGGTGGCGATGATGTAGAACTTGCCGATGAAGCCCGCGGTCAGCGGAATGCCGGCCAGGGACAGCATCATCACGGTCATGACGGCGGTCAGGTACGGACGGCGCCAGAACAGGCCGCGGTATTCGTACAGGGCATCGGCGTCACGGCCGTTGTACGGCGAGGACATCAGCGTGATCACGCCGAACGCGCCGAGGCTGGTGATGACGTAGGTGACCAGGTACACGCCGATGGCTTCCACGGCCAGACCCTTGCTTGCCACCAGGGCAATCAGCAGGTAACCGAAGTGAGCGATGGACGAGTAACCCAGCAGACGCTTGAGGTTGCTCTGGGTCAGTGCCAGCAGGTTACCGAACAGGATCGACGCAATGGCGATGATGGTCAGCACGTCGCTCAGCACACCGCTGCTTGCCGCCGGGGAGATCTGGAACAGACGCACCATCACCGCGAACACGGCCACTTTGGACGCGGTCGCCAGGAACGCCGCCACCGGTGCCGGAGCACCTTCGTAGACGTCCGGGGTCCAGAGGTGGAACGGTACCAGCGACAGTTTGAACGCCAGACCGATCAGCATCATGCCCAGGCCCAGTTGTGCCAGCGAGCTTGGCAGGCCGGTGGCCGCGAGGGCCTGGCCGATACCGACGAAGCTCAGGCTGCCGGAGTCGGCGTAGAGCAGGGCCATGCCGAACAACAGGAACGCCGAACCGGCCGCCGACAGCACCATGTACTTGATACCGGCTTCCAGCGAGCGCTTGTTGAAGAAGGCATAAGCCACCAGACCGTAGACCGGCACCGAAAGCAGTTCCAGACCGATGAACAACCCGGCCAGGTGCTGCGCGCTGACCAGGACCAGGCCACCGGCGGCGGCCATCAGGATCAGCAGGTAAAGTTCTTCACGGTTGCCCGGGTAACCCGAGCCGCCATCGCCGAGGTAAGCGTGGGCGAGGGTCACACAGGCGAGGGTGGCGACCAGGATCAGCGCCATGTACAGGCAAGCGAAGGTGTCGATCTGCAGCAACGGAGTCACGGCCAGGGGCGCGACTTTCAGGGCTGGCAGGATCGACAGCAACGCCAGGTTCAGACCCGCCACGGAGATCAGGAAGGTCTGTGAGTGGTTGCGGCGCCAGGCGATTGCCAGCATCACCACGATGATCGTGGCGCTGGTGATCAACAACGGCGCAAGCGCAATAAAGTGTTGAGTCGTGAATTCCATAGCGCTCTTACCGGGCCGAAGCGAGTTGAGTGAAGGCGGTGCCGAGCCATTGCTGCACGCCATGCATCGTCGCAGCAGAGGTATCGAGGAACGGTTGCGGGTACACGCCGATGTAAATCAGCAGTGCCGCCAGACCGACCACCATGATCAGTTCGCGACCATCCATGCCATGCAGCACCGCGTCCGATTTGGACGGGCCGAAGTAGGCACGGTGGATCATGATCAGCGAGTAGACCGAACCGAACACCAGACCGGACGTCGCGATGATCGTGATCCATGGGGCGGCCGGGAACGTGCCGATCAGGATCAGGAACTCACCCACAAAGTTACCGGTACCCGGCAAGCCCAGGGACGCGGCGGCAAAGAACAGGCTGATGGCCGGCAGGTAAGCGATCTTCGACCACAGGCCACCCATTTCACGCATGTCGCGGGTGTGGGTGCGTTCGTACAACTGACCGCTGAGGATAAAGAGTGCCGCGGCCGACAGACCGTGCGCCAGCATCTGCATCACCGCGCCCTGCAGCGCCAGTTGGCTGCCGGAGTAGATGCCGATCAACACGAAGCCCATGTGGGAAACGGAGGAGTAGGCGATCAGACGCTTGATGTCGGTTTGGGCGAAGGCCAGGAACGCACCGTAGAAGATCCCGATCAGACCCAGGGTCATGGCAATCGGCGCGAACTCGGCCGAGGCATTCGGGAACAGCGGCAGGGCGAAACGCAGCAGACCGTAAGCCGCCGTCTTCAACAAGATACCGGCCAGGTCGACCGAACCTGCGGTTGGTGCCTGGGCATGAGCGTCAGGCAGCCAGGAGTGGAACGGCACCACCGGCAGCTTCACCGCGAAGGCGATGAAGAAGCCGAGCATCAGGATGTACTCGGTGGTGAGCGACATCTTGGTTTTCAGCAGGTCGGCGTAGTTGAACGTGATCACGCCGGTGCTGTTGAAGTTGACCAACACCAGACCCAGGATCGCCACCAACATGATCAGGCCGGACGCCTGAGTGAAGATGAAGAACTTGGTCGCCGCGTAGATCCGGGTTTTCTTGCCGTCCGAAGAACTGTGACCCCAGAGCGCGATGAGGAAGTACATCGGCACCAGCATCATTTCCCAGAAGAAGAAGAACATGAACAGGTCGAGGGCGAGGAACACGCCGACGACACCGCCCAGGATCCACATCAGGTTCAAGTGGAAGAAGCCAACGTGACGCTGGATCTCTTTCCACGAGCAGAGTACCGAGAGGATACCCAGCAGACCGGTCAGCAGGATCATCAGCAGCGACAGGCCATCGAGCGCCAGGTGCACGCTGATGCCGAAGCGCTCGATCCAGATGTGCTTGAACTCAAGCGCCCAGGTCGGATCGGCGCCAGGCGCCGGAGCAAATGAATAATTACCGTGGGCCCACAGCCAGAGGCCGAGCGCGAGTTCCAGGGTCATGGTCAACAGCGCAATCCAGCGGGGGAGGGTAGCGCCGAAGCGCTCACCCATCCAGCACAGCAGGCCGCCGATGAAGGGGATCAGGATTAGCCAAGGCAGAATCATGACGGGCTCAATTCCTTTCGCAAGTTCGCAAGGTTCATATTCAGACCGCTACCAGCACGATGGCGCCGATGACCAGCACGGAGCCGGCTGCCATCGATGCCGCGTACCAACGCAGTTGACCGGTTTCGGTACGGCTGAGGGCGGTGTGACCACCTTTGGCCATACGCGGGATCAGACCGATGGTCTGGTCGAGCGGGTCTTTGCGCAGTGCGTGGCTGATCGCAAGGTATGGCTTGACGAACAGTTTGTCGTAGATCCAGTCGAAGCCCCAGGCAGCGAACCACCAGGCCGAAAGGAAGCGGCCGATGCCGCTGTTGGCGATTGCAGTGACGAAACGACGCTTGCCGAGGAACAGCAGCGCGGCCAGCAGGATACCGGCCAGGGCGATGGCGCCCGAGGCGATTTCCAGGCTGTGCTTGGCTTCGCCGCCGGCATGGCCGACGCTTTCCGGCAGCACGCCGTGCAGCGGTGGAACGATCATCGCGCCGACGAAGGTCGACAGCACGATCAGCACCGACAGCGGCAGCCAGTGAGCGATGCCGTGACCGGCGTGCGCTTCAGTCTTCGCTTCACCGTGGAACGCGATGAAGATCAGGCGGAAGGTGTACAGCGAAGTCATGAACGCGCCGACCAGGCCTGCGTAGAGCAGACCGTGGTTGCCGCTGGCAAACGCTTCCCAGAGGATTTCGTCCTTGGAGTAGAAGCCTGCGGTCACCAGTGGCAGGGCGGACAGTGCCGCGCCGCCGACGATGAAGCTGGCGTAGGCCAGCGGCAGTTTCTTCCACAGGCCGCCCATCTTGAAGATGTTCTGCTCATGGTGGCAGGCAACGATCACCGCACCGGACGCAAGGAACAACAGTGCCTTGAAGAAGGCGTGGGTCATCAGGTGGAAAATCGCGCCATCCCATGCGCCAACGCCCAGCGCCAGGAACATGTAGCCGATCTGGCTCATGGTCGAGTAGGCGAGGATACGTTTGATGTCGGTCTGGACCAGTGCGGCAAAACCGGCGAGTACCAGGGTCACGCCGCCGACGATGCCAACGAGCTGCAGGATGTCCGGCGCCAACGCAAACAGGCCGTGGGTACGGGCAATCAGGTAGACGCCCGCGGTCACCATCGTTGCGGCGTGGATCAGTGCCGAAACAGGGGTAGGACCGGCCATTGCGTCCGCCAGCCAGGTTTGCAGCGGCAGTTGCGCGGATTTACCGACAGCGCCGCCCAGCAGCATCAGGGTGGCCATGACCATCCAGAAGTCGCCGGCCTGGAATTTCTGCGGTGCCAGCACCAGCAGTTCCTGGATGTTCAGCGTGCCCAACTGTTGGAACAGGATGAACAGGCCGATCGCCATGAACACGTCGCCGATACGGGTCACGATGAAGGCTTTGAGTGCCGCGTTACCGTTGTTGCGGTTGCTGTAGTAGAAACCGATCAACAGGTACGAGCACAGGCCCACGCCTTCCCAACCGAAGTACAGGAACAACAGGTTATCGCCCAGGACCAGGAACAGCATGCTGGCGATAAACAGGTTGGTGTAGGCGAAGAAGCGCGAGTAACCGGCTTCACCGCGCATGTACCAGGACGCGAACAGGTGGATCAGGAAGCCGACACCGACGACCACGCCGAGCATGGTCACGGACAGGCCATCCAGGTACAGCGCGAAGTTCGGCGTGAAGCCTTCCACCGCCATCCACTGCCACAACACTTGCGTGTAGTGACCGCCTTCAGGCGGGGCGACGTTGAATTGCCAGATCACGTAGGCCGTGACAATGGCAGACAAGCCGATGGAACCGACGCCAATCAGCGCCGAAAGGTTTTCCGAAAAGCGGCCGCGTGAGAACGACAGCAGCAGGAAACCTATGAGAGGGAATACGAAAGTCAGATAGAGAAGATTCATCCGCGCATCTCGCTGGCAGCGTCGATATCGAGAGTGTGGAAGCGGCGATACAGCTGCAACAGAATCGCCAGGCCAATACTGGCCTCGGCGGCTGCCAGGCTGATCACCAGGATGAACATGATCTGTCCATCCGGCTGACCCCAGCGGCTACCGGCGACGATGAAGGCCAAGGCGGAGGCATTCATCATGATCTCCAGGCTCATCAGCACGAAGAGAATGTTGCGCCGGACCATCAGGCCGACCAGACCGAGGCAGAACAAGATGCCGGCGACCGCCAGACCATGCTCCAAAGGGATAGCAGGCATCGTCATTGCTCCTTGGCTTCGTTGCGGCCCAAGTGGAACGCCGTGACGGCTGCGGCAAGCAGCAGCATCGAGGCGAGTTCGACCACCAGCAGATAAGGACCGAACAGGCTGATGCCCACGGCCTTGGCGTCTACGGTGGTGTGGCCGATGGCCTGGCCGCTGGCGTCGCTGAACAGTACGTACAACAGTTCAACCAGCAGCAGGGTGCCGAGGGCGACCGGTCCGAGCCAGATGCCGGGCTTGAGCCAGACGCGCTCTTGCTGAACCGAGGCCGGGCCCAGGTTCAGCATCATCACCACGAACACGAACAGCACCATGATGGCGCCAGCGTAGGCGATCACTTCCAGCACACCGGCAAACGGTGCGCCGAGGGCGAAGAACGTCATGGCCACGGCGATCAGCGAAATGATCAGGTAGAGCAGGGCGTGCACAGGGTTAGTGTTGGTGATCACGCGAAGCGTGGACACCACAGCGATACCCGATGCGAAATAGAAAGCGAATTCCATCTTTCTTCCTTAAGGCAGCAAGCTCTTCACGTTGATCGGCTGGGCTTCATTCTGCGCGGAGCCTTTAGGCTTCCCGGCAATCGCCATACCTGCAACACGATAGAAGTTGTAATCAGGGTTTTTACCGGGGCCGGAGATCAGCAGATCTTCTTTCTCGTAAACCAGGTCCTGACGTTTGAACTCGGCCATCTCGAAATCCGGTGTCAGCTGGATCGCGGTGGTCGGGCAGGCTTCCTCGCAGAGGCCGCAGAAAATGCAGCGCGAGAAGTTGATGCGGAAGAAGTCCGGGTACCAGCGACCGTCTTCGGTTTCAGCTTTCTGCAGCGAGATGCAGCCAACCGGGCACGCCACGGCGCACAGGTTGCAGGCGACACAACGCTCTTCGCCATCAGGGTCGCGGGTCAGGACGATACGGCCACGAAAGCGCGGCGGCAGGTACACGGCTTCTTCCGGGTACTGCAGCGTGTCGCGCTTGCGGAAGGCATGGCCGAAGATCATCACCAGGCTGCGAAGCTGGGTGAAGAAGCCATGCACGATGTCAAATATGTACTTCATGATTCTCTATCCTCACTGAGCCGCGACGGCGGGCGTGTTGAGCAACACGATCGCAGCGGTCACCAGCATGTTGACGAGGGTCAGCGGCAGGCAGAACTTCCAGCTGAAATCCATCACTTGGTCATACCGTGGGCGCGGGATCGAGGCGCGCAGCAGGATGAAGAACATGATGAAGAACGCGGTTTTGAGCGCGAACCAGATGAACGGGATCTGCGGCAGAATGCCGAACGGACCGTGCCAGCCACCGAAGAACAAGGTCACCAGCAGCGCCGAAATCAACACGATGCCGATGTACTCGCCGACGAAGAACATGCCCCATTTCATGCCGGCATATTCAATGTGGTAACCGTCGGCCAGTTCCTGCTCCGCTTCCGGCTGGTCGAACGGGTGACGGTGAGTCACGGCGACGCCGGCGATGAAGAAGGTCAGGAAACCGAAGATCTGTGGAATCACGAACCACAGGTTCTGCGCCTGGTATTCAACGATGTCGCGCATGTTGAACGAGCCGACCTGGATCACGATGCCCATCAGCGACAGGCCCATGAACACTTCGTACGACACGGTCTGTGCCGAGGCCCGCAAGCTGCCCAGCAGGGCGAACTTGTTGTTACTGGACCAGCCGGCGAACAGCACCGCGTAGACCGACAGACCGGCCATGGCGAAGAAGAACAGGATGCCGATGTTGATGTCCGCCACACCCCAGGTCGGGGTGATCGGGATGATCGCGAAGGCAATCAGCAAGGCGCTCATGGCCACGACCGGTGCCAGGGTGAAGATCACCTTGTCGGCGAACGGTGGCGTCCAGTCTTCCTTGAAGAACATCTTGATCATGTCGGCTGCAATCTGGAATGCGCCGAACGGGCCGACGCGGTTCGGACCGTAACGGTCCTGCCAGAGGGCGAGCAGACGACGCTCGACCCAGCTCAGCAGCGCGCCGCACACCACCACGGCGAGCAGAATCACGATGGCCTTGAGGACCGCGATGATCACGTCAATCACTTCAGGCGTGAACCAGGTCATTGAGCTGCCTCCTGCAGACCGTCAACGGTTTTGCCAAAGATCGCTGGCGGAATGCCGGCGATACCGGCCGGCAGTGCGACCAGACCGGCACCCAGCTCTTCGTTGATGCGCAGCGGCAGACGCAAGGTCTGGCCGGCCACGTTCAAGCTGAGCAGGGCGCCGTCATTGACACCCAGGCGATCGGCTTCGGATTTGGCCAGCGACACGTAAGCGGCCGGGATGCGTTCCTGAACCGGCGCGGCTTTGGAAGAGGTCTCTTCGCTGCCGAACAGGTGGAAGAACGGCACAACCTGCCAGGTGCCCGGCGCCGGGTTGAATGCACGTGGAACAGCCGCGAACCAGTTCAGCGAATCACCGGTGCTTTCGATCAGGCGGGTGCCTGGGTCGCCAGCGCGGATGTGACCACCGACTTCGTCCTGGAACTTGTTCCAGGCTTGCGGCGAGTTCCAGCCCGGAGACCAGGCGAATGGCACTTGCTGACGCGGTTCGACCGAGCCCGAGTAACCTTCCATGGAGAAGGAAAACGCGGTGTCGATGTCCTGGGAAGTACGCGGTTCGTGCACGCTGATGTCGGCGCGCATGGCGGTACGGCCGGAGTAACGCAGCGGTTCGCGAGCCAGTTTCAGGCCTTTGATACGGAACGCGGCGGACGGCGCAGCGTCGACGATGCCCGCCAGTTGCGGTGTGCTGGCGGCGACGGCGGCGGTGACATGGTCCAGTTGGGTCCAGTCGATCGGCTGGTTCAACAGGGTGGCGCGCAGGGCATGCAGCCAGCGCCAGCCTTCGTGAACCAGGATGCTCGCGTCGAGGTAAGTCGGGTCGAACACCTGGAAGAAGCGCTGGGCGCGACCTTCCTGGCTGACCAACGTACCGTCGCCTTCAGCGAAGCTGGCAGCCGGCAGAACCAGGTGCGCGCGATCGCTGGTGGCGGTTTTCTGATGGTCTGCAACGATCACCACTTTCGCGGCGGTCAGGGCAGCATCAACCTTGGCTTTGTCGGTGCGGGTGTACAGATCGTTTTCCAGCACGACGAGGGCGTCGGCCTTGCCGTCGATCACCGCTTGCAGCGCTGCATCGACCGAGTCACCACCGAGCATGGCCAGGCCGAGGCTGTTGGCCTCTGGCACGATCAGGCTGATGGAACCGTTCTTCTCGCGCAGCTTCAAGGCTTTGGCGATGTTGGCGGCGGCTTCGATCAGGGCTTTGGAGCCCAGGGAAGTGCCAGCAATGATCAGCGGGCGCTTGGCCGCGAGCAGGGCGTCGGCGATGCGCTTGGCCAGTTCGAGGGCTTCAGCGTCCAGGCCTTCAACCGCCGGGGCGCTGGCGTCGAGGGCGTGAGCCACGGCGAAACCGATGCGCGCCAGGTCGTCTGGAGCGGCGTGAACGCATTCTTCAGCGATGTCGTCGAGCTTGGTTTCAGCCAGGCTGGCGATGAACAGCGGGTTCAGCGCGTGCTGACCGATGTTCTTCACTGCCGCGTCGAGCCAAGGCTGAACGCGCATGGCATCGGCCATGTCTTCGGCTTTGCCTTTGACCGATTGACGCAGGGACAGGGCCATACGTGCAGCGGTCTGGGTCAGATCTTCGCCGAGGACGAAAATCGCATCGTGATCTTCGATGTCGCGCATGTTCGGGATCGGCAGCGGGCTGTCTTTCAACACCTGCATGACCAGGCGAATGCGTTCCAGCTCGGCGGCTTCGATACCGGAGTAGAAGTGCTCGGCGCCGACCAGTTCGCGCAACGCGTAGTTGCTTTCGAGGCTGGCACGTGGCGAACCGATACCGACAATATTGCGACCACGCAGCAGGTCGGCGGCTTTATCCAGCGCTTCGTCCAGGCCCAGCTTGGCGCCGTTGGCCAGCAATGGCTGACGCGGGCGGTCTTCGCGGTTGACGTAGCCATAGCCGAAACGGCCACGGTCGCACAGGAAGTACTGGTTGACCGAACCGTTGAAGCGGTTTTCGATACGACGCAGTTCACCGTAGCGCTCGCCCGGGGAGATGTTGCAACCGCTGGAGCAGCCATGGCAGATGCTCGGCGAGAACTGCATGTCCCACTTGCGGTTGTAGCGCTCGGAGTGAGTCTTGTCGGTGAACACACCGGTCGGGCAGACCTCGGTGAGGTTGCCGGAGAACTCGCTTTCCAGGGTGCCGTCTTCAACGCGACCGAAGTACACGTTGTCGTGGGCGCCGAACACACCGAGGTCGGTGCCGCCGGCGTAATCCTTGTAGAAGCGCACGCAGCGGTAGCAGGCGATGCAGCGGTTCATCTCGTGGGAAATGAACGGGCCCAGTTGCTGGTTCTGGTGAGTGCGCTTGGTGAAGCGATAACGGCGCTCGTTGTGGCCGGTCATCACCGTCATGTCTTGCAGGTGGCAGTGACCGCCTTCTTCACAGACCGGGCAGTCGTGAGGGTGGTTGGTCATCAGCCATTCGACGACGCTGGCGCGAAACACTTTCGCTTCTTCGTCGTCGATGGAGATCCAGCTGCCGTCGGTGGCGGGGGTCATGCAGGACATGACGATCCGACCACGCTTGTCGTTCTCGTCGGTGTACTGCTTGACCGCGCACTGGCGGCAAGCGCCAACGCTGCCTAGGGCTGGGTGCCAGCAGAAATAAGGGATATCGAGGCCTAGCGACAGACATGCCTGTAACAGGTTGTCTGCCCCATCGACTTCGAGCTCTTTGCCGTCTACGTGGATAGTGGCCATGGTTCAAAGTTCTTCGTTGGCCCGGTGTCAGCGGGCGTGGCTAATGGAATCTTGTTATTCGCGTGAATCAACACAGCCGTTTACGGCGTCATCACACGACAAAGCGAAGGGCACGGACCCTTCGCTTTTTTAAGCGTTTACGCGCCGACTACGATCGGCCTTGCCAGAGGCGGGACGACGGCGCTGGTGGGCGCGATGCCGGCTTCGAACTCGTGGCGGAAGTATTTGATTGCGCTGCCCAACGGCTCCACGGCGCCCGGTGCGTGAGCACAGAAGGTCTTGCCAGGGCCGAGGAAACCGACCAGACCCAGCAGGGTCTCGATATCGCCGGCTTGCCCTTCACCGTTTTCGATGGCGCGCAGAAGCTTGACGCTCCACGGCAAACCGTCACGGCACGGGGTGCAGAAGCCGCACGACTCACGGGAGAAGAACTCTTCCATGTTGCGCAGCAGGGACACCATGTTGACGCTGTCGTCCACCGCCATGGCCAGGCCGGTACCCATACGGGTGCCCACTTTGGCGATGCCGCCGGCGTACATTTGTGCGTCCAGGTGTTCCGGCAACAGGAAACCGGTACCGGCGCCGCCTGGCTGCCAGCACTTGAGCTTGAAGCCATCGCGCATGCCGCCGGCGTAGTCTTCGAACAACTCGCGACCGGTGACGCCGAACGGCAATTCCCACAGGCCCGGGTTCTTGACCTTGCCGGAGAAGCCCATGAGCTTGGTGCCCATGTCTTCGCTGCCTTCGCGGGCCAACGATTTGTACCAGTCCACGCCGTCGGCAATGATCGCCGGCACGTTGCACAGGGTTTCAACGTTGTTCACGCAAGTTGGCTTGCCCCACACGCCAACGGCGGCAGGGAAGGGCGGCTTGGAGCGCGGGTTGGCGCGACGGCCTTCCAGGGAGTTGATCAGTGCGGTTTCTTCACCGCAGATGTAACGCCCGGCGCCGGTGTGGACGAACAGCTCGAAATCGAAGCCGCTGCCCAGGATGTTCTTGTCCAGCAGACCGGCTGCCTTGGCTTCTTCCACGGCACGGTTGAGGTGCTTGGCGGCGGTGGTGTATTCGCCACGCAGGAAGATGTAGCCACGGTAGGTTTTCAGCGCGCGAGCACTGATCAGCATGCCTTCGATCAGCAGATGGGGCAGTTGCTCCATCAGCATGCGGTCTTTCCAGGTGTTCGGTTCCATCTCGTCCGCGTTGCACAGCAGGTAGCGGATGTTGATGGATTCGTCTTTGGGCATCAGGCCCCACTTCACGCCCGTGGGGAAGCCTGCACCGCCGCGACCTTTAAGGCCGGCGTCTTTCACGGTCTGGACGATGTCGTCCTGAGCCATGTCAGCGAACGCTTTGCGCGCTGCCGCGTAACCGTTCTTGGCCTGGTACTCGTCGAGCCAGACAGCTTCGCCGTCGTCGCGCAGACGCCAGGTCAGCGGGTGAGTCTCGGCCGAACGCTTGATGCGGTTGGCTGGACCGAAGGAAGTCAGGGTCATACGTAGCCCTCGAGCAATTTGGCAACGCCAGCAGGCTGCACATCACCGAAAGTGTCGTCGTCGATCATCAACGCCGGCGCCTTGTCACAGTTGCCGAGGCAGCAGACCGGCAGCAGGGTGAAACGACCGTCGGCGGTGGTCTGACCCAGGCCGATACCCAGATTGCTCTGGATTTCGCTGACCACCGATTCATGGCCGCCGATGTAGCAGACCATGCTGTCGCAGACGCGAATGATGTGACGGCCCACTGGCTGACGGAAGATCTGGCTATAGAACGTCGCCACGCCTTCAACGTCGCTCGCCGGGATGCCGAGGATCTCGCCGATGGCGTAGAGCGCGCCGTCAGGCACCCAGCCACGTTCCTTCTGGACGATCTTCAGGGCTTCGATCGACGCCGCGCGCGGGTCTTCGTAGTGATGCAGCTCGTGCTCGATGGCCGAGCGCTCGGTTTCACTCAAGGTGAAACGGTCTGTCTGGATAAGCGTGCTGTTCATGCTTAGCGGTCCACGTCGGCCATAACGAAATCGATACTACCCAGGTACGCGATCAAGTCCGCGACCATGCTGCCTTTGATCACCGAAGGGATCTGCTGCAGGTGCGGGAAGCTTGGGGTGCGAATCCGGGTGCGGTAGCTCATGGTGCCGCCATCGCTCGTCAGGTAATAACTGTTGATGCCCTTGGTCGCTTCGATCATCTGGAAGGATTCGTTGGCCGGCATGACCGGGCCCCACGAAACTTGCAGGAAGTGCGTGATCAGGGTCTCGATGTGCTGCAGCGTGCGTTCTTTCGGTGGCGGCGTGGTCAGCGGGTGATCCGCCTTGTACGGGCCTTCCGGCATGTTGCGCATGCACTGCTCGATGATCTTGATGCTCTGGCGCATTTCTTCGACGCGCACGATGCAACGATCGTAGGCATCGCCATTGACGGCCAGCGGCACTTCGAATTCGAAGTTCTCGTAACCGGAGTACGGGCGCGCTTTGCGCAGGTCGAAGTCGCAACCGGTCGAACGCAAGCCTGCACCAGTGACGCCCCATTCGAAGGCTTCTTTGGTGTTGTAAGCGGCGACACCGATGGTCCGGCCTTTGAGGATGCTGTTGTCCAGCGCGGCTTTCTGGTATTCGTCCAGGCGCTTTGGCATCCACTCGACGAAGTCTTTCACCAGTTTTTCCCAGCCGCGTGGCAGGTCGTGAGCGACGCCGCCGATGCGGTACCAGGCCGGGTGCAGACGGAAACCGGTAATGGCTTCGATCACCGTGTACGCCTTCTGACGGTCGGTGAACGTGAAGAACACCGGGGTCATGGCGCCGACGTCCTGGATGTAAGTCCCCAGGAACAGCAGGTGGCTGGTGATCCGGAAGAACTCGGCCATCATGATGCGGATGACGTCGACCTTCTCGGGCACCTTGATGCCGGCCAGCTTCTCGACCGAGAGCACGTACGGCAGGTTGTTCATCACGCCGCCGAGGTAGTCGATACGGTCGGTGTACGGAATGAAACTGTGCCAGGACTGACGCTCGGCCATCTTCTCGGCACCACGGTGGTGGTAACCGACGTCCGGCACGCAGTCGACGATCTCTTCACCGTCCAGCTGCAAGATGATGCGGAACGCACCGTGCGCAGAAGGGTGGTTAGGACCGAGGTTGAGGAACATGTAGTCCTCGTTCGCCCCGGAACGCTTCATGCCCCAGTCTTCAGGCTTGAAGCGCGCGGCTTCTTCCTCAAGCTGTTGCTTGGCCAGGGTCAGGCTGAACGGATCGAACTCGGTGGCACGGGCCGGGAAGTCCTTGCGCAGCGGGTGACCTTCCCAGGTCGGCGGCATCATGATGCGGGTCAGGTGCGGGTGACCGGCAAAGTTGATGCCGTACATGTCCCACACTTCACGCTCGTACCAGTTGGCGTTCGGCCAGATACCGGTCACGGTCGGCACGCTAAGGTCGCTCTCGGACAAGGCGACCTTGATCATGACGTCACTATTACGTTCGATCGACATCAAGTGATAGAACACAGTGAAGTCGGCGCCGCTTGGCAGCCCTTGACGCTTGGTGCGCAGACGCTCGTCCACGCCGTGCAGGTCATAGAGCATGACGTACGGCTTGGGCAGGTTGCGCAGGAAGGTCAGGACTTCGACGAGTTTGGCACGGGCAACCCAAAGCACCGGCATGCCGGTGCGGGTAGGCTGGGCGGTGAACGCCTCGGGGCCAAAACGGTTGTTCAGTTCGACGACCACATCCTGGTCGTCTGCCTTATAAGGCGGGATGTACAGAGCACTGCCTGTAGTCATGGTTATTTATCGCTTTCGGTCAACGTAAAGAATGAAGCCAGGTTCTCGTTCTATTAAAGAAGCAGAGCTGGATCAGACTTCGTCGGGGCTGCGCAGGTTGGTGACTGCGATTCGCTGTTCGCGGCGCTGTTCCTTTTGCGAAGGCATCTCGGCGCGGTATACGCCTTGATCACCGACGACCCAGGAAAGCGGACGACGCTCCTGTCCAATCGACTCTTGCAAGAGCATCAAGCCTTGCAAAAAAGCTTCAGGGCGGGGCGGGCAGCCAGGCACGTAGACGTCCACGGGCAGGAACTTGTCCACCCCTTGAACGACGGAGTAGATGTCGTACATGCCACCGGAGTTGGCGCACGAACCCATGGAGATAACCCATTTAGGTTCGAGCATTTGCTCGTAGAGACGCTGAATGATCGGCGCCATCTTGATGAAGCAGGTACCAGCGATAACCATGAAATCCGCCTGACGCGGCGATGCCCGGATAACCTCGGCGCCAAAGCGCGCGATGTCGTGGGGCGCCGTGAAGGCGGTGGTCATTTCCACGTAGCAGCACGAAAGACCGAAGTTATACGGCCACAGGGAGTTCTTGCGCCCCCAGTTGACTGTGCCGTTAAGCACGTCTTCGAGCTTGCCCATGAAGATGTTTTTGTGGACTTGATCTTCTAACGGATCGGAAACGGTTTCCCGTTCGCCAATCGGGTACTGCTCGTTAGGAGCATCGGGGTCGATCCTGGTGAGATTGTATTGCATTGCCAAAGCCTCATTGTTTCAGCTTCGCCTGCCGCTTGCGACGAGCTTCCGGAGCCCAGTCAAGGGCGCCCACTCGGAACAGGTAGACAAGACCTGCCAACAGAATTGCTATGAAAACGAGAGCTTCGACGAATCCGGTCCAGCCGCTTTCGCGGACGGACACAGACCAGGCAAAGAGAAAGAGGGCTTCGATATCGAAGATCACGAAGAGCATCGCGACCAGATAGAATTTGGCTGAGAGCCGCAAGCGGGCGCCACCTGTAGGTAGCATGCCTGACTCGAACGGTTCGTTTTTGCTGCGGCCCCAGGCTTTTGACCCGAGGAGGCTGGAGACGCCGAGCATGAAGGCGCAGAGGCCGACAACGCCCAGAAGGAAAATGGCAAAGCCCCAGTTGTGGGCCATGAGTCCTGTCGCTTCGGGCATGCTGGAAATCCTTAACAGAGAGCAAAGGTCTCTGAGCTTGAAAAAGAAACAACGCAGTGACGATATGTCGCAGCAATCAATCCCGCTGATTTTATGGCACAACACCGTGCAAGTAAAATTCCTATAGCGAAATTATTTACAGGAATAAGGACATAGCGCACCTCCAAAGCCACGCAGCCCATGCGTTGCGGGCATTAGCCGGGTTTTCATCAATATTGTTTTGTAGGGAATGTAACGAACATAGTTGCCGCCAAATGACAATCATTATTGTTTGCGATGGTTTTTAAACTGGTTATCCAGGTTGGGGCGGGGAAGTTGTCTTATATGCGCGTTACTACAAGTAGCGGGCGGGGTTGTTTTACCCTGCTTTCCTGATCTTGAAACTGCTCTGAATCAAGGTTTTTGGCTGCACGCGTTCCCCCGTAGGAGCGAGGCTTGCCCGCGAAGAACGCTGACGCGGTAAGTCTGAAGCACCGCGGCGTATTCTTCGCGGG
>NZ_JASCOM010000116.1:0-18867 GCF_029959925.1 Pseudomonas sp. PS02303 | reverse complement strand
CCGCATGGGAATGCAGCCCGGGACGCTCCGCGTCCCATTCGGGAGCTGGAACGCGGAGCGTCCCTTGAGGCATTCCCACGCAGAGCGTGGGAACGATCGGGTCGGTGTGGATCGTTACGGTGATCGTAACGATCCGTCTCTGTGCTTGATTGATGCTCCCCACCCAACCCTCCTAAGGTGACTCCCACGACAGCGAACCCGTGGAGTGGTCATGACAACAACAATATCCCCCGACTCGCGATGGACGCGGCGGCGCAGCGAAAAGCAGCGGCGTCTGGCGTTGGTCAAGGATCTTGCCGACGGTGTGGTCCTGCCCACCGACAACATCGTCGCGGCACTGGAAGCTCTGATCCTGCCCGGCGACCGCGTGGTGCTGGAAGGCAATAACCAGAAGCAGGCGGATTTCCTGTCTCGCTCCCTGGCCAAGGCCGATCCCGCCAAGCTGCATGATTTGCACATGATCATGCCCAGCGTCGGCCGCTCCGAGCACCTGGACCTGTTTGAACGCGGCATCGCCCGCAAGCTCGACTTCTCCTTCGCCGGCACCCAGAGCCTGCGCATCAGCCAGTTACTGGAAGACGGCCTGCTGGAAATCGGTGCGATCCACACCTACATCGAGCTCTATGCGCGGCTGGTGGTCGACCTGATTCCCAACGTCGTGCTCTCGGCCGGTTTCATGGCCGACCGCGCCGGCAACATCTACACCGGCCCGAGCACCGAAGACACCCCCGCCTTGATCGAGCCGGCCGCCTTCAGCGACGGCATTGTCATCGTCCAGGTCAACCAACTGGTGGACGATGTCAGCGACCTGCCACGCGTCGACATTCCCGCGTCGTGGGTCGATTTCGTGGTGGTGGCGGACAAGCCGTTCTACATCGAACCGCTGTTCACCCGCGACCCACGGCACATCAAGCCTGTGCACGTGCTGATGGCGATGATGGCGATCCGTGGGATCTACGAAAAACACAACGTTCAGTCGCTGAACCACGGCATCGGTTTCAACACCGCCGCTATCGAATTGATCTTGCCGACCTACGGCGAATCCCTAGGCCTGAAGGGCAAGATCTGCCGCAACTGGACGCTCAATCCGCACCCGACGCTGATCCCGGCGATTGAAAGCGGCTGGGTCGAAAGCGTGCATTGCTTCGGCACAGAACTGGGCATGGAAAACTACATCGCCGCGCGGCCGGACGTGTTCTTCACCGGGCGCGACGGCTCGCTGCGCTCCAACCGGATGTTCTGCCAACTCGCCGGGCAATACGCGGTGGACCTGTTCATCGGCGCAACCCTGCAAGTCGATGGCGACGGCCATTCTTCCACCGTGACCCGTGGGCGCCTGGCCGGTTTCGGCGGCGCGCCGAACATGGGCCACGACCCGCGCGGTCGCCGTCATAGCACGCCGGCCTGGCTCGACATGCGCCATGACGACGCGCCCGAAGCGTTGCTCGAACGCGGTAAAAAACTTGTGGTGCAAATGGTCGAGACCTTCCAGGAGGGCGGCAAACCGACCTTCGTCGAAACCCTCGATGCAATAGAAGTGGCGAAGAAAAGCGGCATGCCGCTGGCGCCGATCATGGTCTACGGCGACGACGTCACCCACCTGCTGACCGAAGAAGGCATCGCCTATTTGTACAAGGCCCGTTCGCTGGAAGAACGTCAGGCGATGATCGCCGCCGTCGCCGGAGTGACCGCCATCGGCCTGCGCCACAACCCGAAAGACACCGCACGCATGCGCCGTGAAGGCTTGATCGCCTTGCCCGAAGACCTCGGCATCCGCCGCACCGACGCCACCCGCGAATTGCTCGCGGCCAAGAGCGTGGCTGATCTGGTCGAGTGGTCCGGTGGCCTCTACAACCCGCCCGCCAAGTTCAGGAGCTGGTAATGCACGCATTCAACCTGCAACCGAAAACGCTTTCCCTGGCTGAACGGCTGGCGGACCTGGCGGTGGACGCATTGATCGACGAAGCGGACCTGTCGCCGAAACCGGCGTTGGTCGACCGTCGTGGCAATGGCGCTCATACCGATTTGCACCTCGGGCTGATGCACGCCTCGGCGCTGTCGCTGTGGCCTGCATTCAAGGAAATGGCGCAAGCGGCCATTGAATCTGGCGAAGTTGGTGTGCCGCTGCGTGAAGCCGTTGGACGGATCGGTCGGGAAGGGGAGCAAGCGATGCTCGCCACGACGGCTGGCGTGAACACCCATCGCGGGGCGATCTGGGCCTTGGGTCTTTTGGTCACGGCCTGCGCGCTTGAGCCTGAATCCAGTGCCGCAGGCCCGATTGCTTTGCGTGCTGCCCGACTCGCGTTAATCGACGACCGTTACGCACCACGTCCACTCAGCCATGGCGCCCAGGTTGCCCAACGCTACGGCGCTCGCGGTGCCCGTGAAGAAGCCCAACTCGGCTTTCCTTCGGTTCTGCAACGCGCACTGCCACAACTCAAACGCAGCCGCGCCTTGGGCCATGGCGAGCAGAACGCCCGGCTCGACGCCTTGCTCGCAATCATGACGAACCTGGCCGACACCTGCGTGCTCTACCGCGCCGGCGAACACGGCCTGCAAACCATGCAGCTTGGTGCCCAAGCGGTACTCGATGCGGGCGGCAGTGCCAGCCTCGCCGGTCGCCGCCGTCTGCACGAATTGGACGAACAATTAATCGCATTGAATGCGTCGCCCGGCGGTGCCGCGGATTTGCTCGCCGCCTGCCTGTTTATCGACCGCATCGAGTCGGGAGCTTTCTGATGGAAACCTTATCCTTTGAATTCCCCGCCGGGCAGCCGCCACGGGGCCGCACGCTGGTGGGCTGTGTCGGTTCGGGCGATCTGGAAGTGCTGATCGAACCGGGTCAGGCCGGCAAGCTGACCATCAAGGTGCAGACCTCGGTCAATGGCGCTGAACAACGCTGGCAGCATCTGTTTGCACGGATGTTCGACGGCCAGACACCGCCAGCGATGGCCATTGATATCCACGATTTCGGCGCGACCCCCGGCGTGGTGCGCTTGCGTCTGGAACAAGGCTTTGAGGAGATCGGTCATGACTGACAGTAAAGAACTCCTACACAAGCACAGCTTCGTCGAACTCGGCGCCCGGCAAAGGGCGAAAGCCTTGCTCGACCCTGGCACCTTCCGCGAATTGCTCGACCCGTTTCAACGCGTCATGTCGCCGTGGCTGTCGCGCCAGGGCGTGGTGCCGCAAGCCGATGACGGCGTGGTGATCGCCAAGGGCAGCATCGGTGGATTGCCGGTGGTGATCGCCGCCATCGAAGGTGCATTTCAGGGCGGCAGTCTCGGTGAGGTCGGCGGGGCGAAGATTGCCGGTGCGCTGGAACTCGCCGCCGAAGACAACCGCAATGGCATTCCCACTCGCGCCGTGTTGCTGCTGGAAACCGGCGGCGTGCGTTTGCAGGAAGCCAATCTTGGGCTGGCGGCGATTGCCGATATTCATGCGGCGATTGTCGACCTGCGCCAATACCAGCCGGTTATCGGTGTAGTCGCCGGCAGCGTGGGTTGCTTTGGTGGGATGTCGATTGCCGCCGGGTTGTGCAGCTATTTGCTGGTGACTCAGGAAGCGCGGCTTGGCCTCAACGGTCCGCAAGTGATCGAACAGGAAGCCGGGCTTGAGGAATACGACTCCCGCGACCGTCCTTTCATCTGGAGCCTGACCGGTGGCGAGCAGCGTTTTGCCAGCGGTTTGGTGGACCGTTATGTCGCCGACGACGTGGCGCAGATTCAGCAGCAGGTCGGTGAGTTACTCAAGCAAGGTTTGCCGGCACAGCAACGCAGCCGTCAGGCCGATCTGTTCCTGCAACGGCTGGCCCGTCTGGACGCCGAACCGCAAATCGAGCCGTCAGTGGTTCGCGATCTGTATCAAGGAGAGCGCTCATGAGTTCGTATTCCCTGAGAGGTTTGAACTGGTTCAACGCCTTGAGTGCGGGCGCGAAACCGGTCGAAGGTTTGCCCGCTTCGTTGAGGGTCGCCGACGGTGTATTGGGTGATCAGTCTGTACGGTTTATCGCGGTGGTGGCTGATCCCGACAACCGTTTCGTCCGCGCCCGCAATGGCGAGGTCGGTCTGCTGGAAGGTTGGGGCCTGGCCAAGGCGGTGGATGACGTCATCGCCGAAGACACGGATAAACCGCACAAACGCGCTTTGGTCGCCATCGTCGATGTGCCGAGCCAGGCTTACGGTCGGCGCGAAGAAGCGCTCGGCATTCATCAGGCTCTGGCGGGTGCGGCAGACAGTTATGCCCGCGCCCGGTTGGCCGGTCATGCGGTGATTGGCTTGCTGGTGGGCAAGGCGATGTCCGGGGCGTTTCTGGCCCATGGGTATCAGGCCAATCGCTTGATTGCCTTGCGTGATCCGGGCGTGATGGTCCATGCGATGGGCAAGGCATCGGCAGCGCGGGTGACGTTGCGCAGCGTCGAAGAACTCGAAGCCCTGGCTTCCAGCGTGCCGCCGATGGCTTATGACATCGACAGCTATGCGAGTCTGGGATTGCTTTGGGAAATCTTGTCGGTGGAGCAGATCGAGCGGCCGACAACGGCGGATCTGGCGCGGGTGACTGAATGCCTGAACCTTGCCATTGGCGATGTCGCCACCAGCGGACGTGATCTGAGCAGCCGCTTGGGCGCGACCAACCGTGCGGCATCAAGCACCGTTCGCCAATTGCTGAG
The DNA here is from genome assembly GCF_029959925.1 of Pseudomonas sp. PS02303. Lineage (NCBI taxonomy): Bacteria > Pseudomonadati > Pseudomonadota > Gammaproteobacteria > Pseudomonadales > Pseudomonadaceae > Pseudomonas > Pseudomonas sp. PS02303. The sequence goes on along the minus strand of NZ_JASCOM010000116.1, from coordinate 14,198 downwards.
AGCGCAGTGGTGAATACGTTTCTGGCCCACGACCTGCTTTGGGGGATGACCCCGGAGCAGCTGCCGATGGACGCGCCTGCATGGGCGATCGAGTCGGTCAGCGCAGGTCAGCCGGTGGTGGTTCGGCGTGCGTTGAGTGCGCCGGATCACGTCGCGGTCGGGGTACGTGGGCGGTTGCGTGAGCAGCGGTTTGCAACGGTGATGTCGATCGCTGCGATTGCTCGTCGCGTCAGACCGGAAGACCTTTGTCATGCCTTGATCGAGCGGGATTTGCCAGCAGTACGCGCCCTCAATGATTTGCGGCCGATGCTCGATGACTTCGGTTGGGCGTGGGGCGTCAGCGGCAGCGCCGGGTTTGAATTGGCCAGCGGTGTTCAGGCGTTGCACGAGGGCAGTGATCTCGACTTGATCCTGCGCACCCCGCAACCATTGGATCGATTGAAAGCGCAGGCGCTGGTGAAGATTCTGGACACGGCTGCGTGCCAGGTAGACATGCAGTTGCAGACGCCTTTCGGCGCCGTCGCCCTGCGCGAATGGGCCAGTCCTGCCCGCCGGGTTTTGCTGAAAAACGCCCGTGAAGCCTGCCTGGTGATTGATCCGTGGGAGCAAGCAGCGTGAGCAGTTTGCTGGTGTTCCCAGGTCAGGGCGCGCAGCAACCGGGCATGCTCCACCGTTTGCCTCTCGAAACGGTGAATGAGGCCAGTGAAGTGCTGGGCGAAGACGTGTTGCGGCTGGATTGCGCCGAGGCGTTGAAATCAACAAGGGCCGTTCAGCTTTGCCTGTTGATTGCCGGCGTCGCGGCTTCACGCCAGTTATCAATGGCAGCGGATTACGTGGCGGGATTGTCCATCGGCGCCTACCCGGCAGCGGTGGTGGCGGGCGCCCTGAGCTTCAGCGATGCGCTGCATCTGGTCAGCCTGCGTGGTGAGCTGATGCAGCAGGCTTATCCTCAGGGCTACGGCATGACCGCGATCATCGGTCTGGATCTGGCGACAGTGGAAGGGTTGCTGGCGCAGGTTCACCGCGTCGATATGCCGGTTTACCTGGCCAATATCAATGCCGATAACCAAGTGGTGATTGCTGGCAGCGATGCGGCGATGAAAGCTGTCGCCGAACTGGCCCGAGGTCGCGGTGCAGGTCTGGCAAAACGACTGGCCGTCAGCGTGCCTTCCCATTGCCCGCTGCTGGAAGCTCCGGCGAAAACCCTGGCCGAAGCCTTCGCCAATGTGCAACTGAAAACACCGACATTGAGTTACCTGAGCGGCAGTCGCGCCCGGCCCGTCATCAACACCGAAGCCTTGCGCGATGACCTGGCTTTCAACATGTGCCGCGTGGTGGATTGGCGCGGCACGGTGCAAAGCGCTTATGAGCGTGGCGTACGTCTACAGATCGAACTGCCGCCCGGTGCGGTGCTGACCGGGCTGGCGCGCCGGGTGTTCGAGCAGGGCACCGTCATTGCCTTCGACGGTGCTCGCCTCGATACCTTGCAGGCGCTGTTGCGTGAGGAGGGAAGCCGCCAACCCTAGACCACCGACTCAAGCCTTCGAACAACAAAAACAACATTCGACGATGCACTTTGAGGACAACAACAATGATTATTTATGGTGTGGCGTTTCTCGCCTTTTGTACCCTGGTGGGTATTTTTGTCGGTGAACTGCTCGGCAAGCTGATTGGCGTACCGGCCAACGTTGGCGGTGTAGGTATTGCGATGCTGCTGTTGATCGGCCTCGGCAGTTACCTGAATAAAAGTGGTTGGTTCAAAGGCAAGACAGAGCAGGGCGTGGAGTTCTGGAGCGCAATTTATATTCCGATCGTCGTCGCCATGGCGGCGCAACAAAACGTCTATGGCGCACTCAAGGGTGGGCCGATGGCGATTCTGGCGGGGACGGCAGCGGTGGTTATCGCCTTTGCCTTGGTGCCGGTGCTGGTACGCATCGGCAACAAGGAACCCGCCTCCGTCATTCCTCCGAAGACGGTAGGGTGATCGCCATGTACGAATCGATGATGAAGGTAATTACCGGTTACGGCCTGATCAGTGGCTTTCTGATTGTCGGCGTGACCATGTGGGTGTCCTACTGGATTTCCAATACGTTCACTAAAGGCCGCTTGCACGGCTCGGCCATCGCCATTTTGCTCGGCCTGTTGTTGTCGTATGTCGGTGGTGCGTTGACCGGTGGCCAGAAAGGCGTGGTGGACATCCCGTTGCTGTCCGGGATCGGCCTGCTGGGCGGTGCCATGTTGCGCGATTTCGCCATTGTGGCCACGGCGTTTGGCGTCAGTGTCGATGAGCTCAAACGTGCCGGTTTTGTCGGAGTACTGGCGTTGTTCGTCGGCGTCGGGACGTCGTTTATTGCCGGTGTCGCCGTGGCCATGGCCTTCGGATACACCGATGCGGTCAGCCTGACCACCATTGGTGCCGGGGCTGTGACGTATATCGTCGGTCCGGTCACCGGGGCTGCCATCGGTGCCAGTTCCGAGGTCATGGCGCTGTCGATTGCCGCAGGGTTGATCAAAGCCATTCTGGTGATGGTCATGACGCCGTTCGTGGCGCCGATGATTGGCCTGAACAACCCACGCAGTGCGGTGATCTTCGGGGGCTTGATGGGGACATCCAGCGGTGTGGCGGGCGGGTTGGCGGCCACGGATCCGAAACTGGTGCCTTATGGTTGCCTGACCGCCGCGTTCTACACGGCATTGGGCTGTTTACTCGGGCCTTCGTTGCTGTTTCTGATCATGCGCGGATTAATGGGCTGATGCGTTAGAGGGTAAGCCACGCGCCCACAGGATCTGCGCAATGCCTGTAGGCGCGAGGCTTGCCCGCGAAGGGCGCGACAGGGTCTCAGGCCTGGCGATTGGCATACATCCGACACTCCGCCAACAACGCCAGCAGATTCGGATCGCGCTCCTTGGCCTTCAGAAACACCACGCCAATGTGCTGCTGCAACCGATACTTTTCCTGCAACGGAATCAGCTTCACACGGTTCTCATACACCGCCGCAATCCGCCCCGGCAGCAACGCATAACCCACCCCCGAGCTGACCATGCTCAGCAGGGTGAAGATGTCGTTGACCTGCATCGCCACCTTCGGCTCGAACCCCGCCTGTTTGAACACCCGGTTGCCGTCCTGATGCGTGGCAAACCCCTGAGTGAGTGTGATGAAGGTTTCGTCGCGCACTTCGGCCAGGTCGACTTCCGCCCGTTGGGCAAACTTCGAATCCGCTGGCGTGGCCAGGAAGATGTCATCGGAGAACAGTGGAATCTGCTCGCAGTCCGGGTCGTTGACGCTGTCGTCGAGGGACACCAGGATCGCGTCGACTTCCATGTTCTTGAGCTTGTACAGCAGGTCGAAATTCGAGCCGAGGATCAAGTCGATGTTGAGCTCGCTGCGACGGATTTTCAGGCCCATGATCAGCTGCGGCACCGTCTTCACCGTCAGCGAATACAACGAGCCGAGCTTGAAACGTTCCGCCGAGAACCCGGCCGCTTCGCGGGTCAGGCGCACGGTTTCGACCACGTCCTGAATCAGCTTCTGGGCGCGTTCTTCCAGCACATAAGCGCTTTCCAGCGGTGTCAGGTTGCGGCCTTCGTGCTTGAACAACGGGCAGCGCAAGGCGCTTTCCAGCGAGTGAATGGCGCGGTGCACGCTGACGTTGCTGGTCTGCAACTCGGCCGCGGCCCGGGCCAGGTTGCCGGTGCGCATGAAGGCGAGGAACACCTCGAGTTTTTTCAGGGTCAACTCTTCGTCGATCAGCATGGGCGTGACTCTTGGTCGAATGGCTCGATTGTGCACGTATGCGCGGATTTGTGATCTGAAACATTGCGCTTTTAAGCTCAAGGGCTGAGCCTTGCGCCATGTTGTAACGAATGTTGAGGTGGGCGACACATGTATCACGGGGAACGATTGAACGCCTGGACGCATTTGGTCGGTGCGGTGGCGGCGATGGTCGGGGTGGTGTGGATGCTGGTGATTGCCAGCATGGACGGCAGCCCGTGGAAGATTGTCAGCGTGGCGATTTACGGATTTACCTTGATGGTGCTTTACAGCGCATCGACCGTTTACCACAGCGTGCGCGGGCGCAAGAAAGCGATCATGCAGAAGGTCGATCACTTTTCGATCTACCTGCTGATTGCCGGCAGTTACACGCCATTCTGTCTTGTGACGCTACGCGGGCCGTGGGGCTGGACCTTGTTCGGAATTGTCTGGGGATTGGCGCTGATCGGCATCCTGCAAGAGATCAAACCGCGTTCGGAAGCGCGGATTCTGTCGATCGTGATCTACGCGGTGATGGGCTGGATCGTGCTGGTGGCGGTCAAGCCGTTGCTGGCGGCGCTGGGCAGCACAGGTTTTGCCTGGCTGGCATCGGGCGGCGTGTTGTACACCGTGGGCATTGTCTTTTTTGCGCTGGACAGTCGTTTGCGTCATGCCCACGGGATCTGGCATCTGTTCGTGATCGCCGGGAGTCTGCTGCACTTCGTGGCGATTATGTTTTATGTCTTGTAGATCGCACCGCAGCTATATGAAAAACCTGTGGGAGCGAGCCTGCTCGCGAAAGCGCCAGGTCAGTCGACATCATCGCTGACTGATCCACCGCATTCGCGAGCAGGCATGCTCCCTCAGGAACACAGGCGATCCAGTTGTGCCTGCGCCCGTCGGCTGAACACCTGCAACAAGTCGCTCAAGGTATGGGGCGGCGGTTCGTCGGCGCGGGTGACCGCATACAACGTGATCGGTAACGCTGGCGCCAGAGGTCGAATCGCCGTGGTGGCGGGGGATGCGCCAAGCGCAGTAAACGGGTCGATCACCGCCAGCCCGGCACCGGATTCAACCATCGCCCGCGCCAGCGAATAGGTCTGCACGGCGATGCGAACCCGTGGTGGCGGCTCGACCGCCTCAAGGTAGCTGTCGAGCCTGGCCGCCAGCGGATCGGCGCTGGACAGGCCGATCAGCGGCGCGCCGGCCAGTTCGATCAAGGGTAATGGCTGGCCCAAGGCGTCGTCGGTCCAATAGCCCAACGGCGCCAGCGCCACCAACACCCCGCAGGCCAGGGGCTGCGCCTTCAGGCCCGGATGATCCGGCGGTTGCAAGGTCAGCGCGACATCCACTTCGCGCATCAACAAATTCTGCATCAACTCACGGCTGTGGGCGCTGGACAGCTCGCAGACAATGTCCGGGTAGCGTTGCGTCCACTCGTTGATGGCCGGCGGCAGCAGCGACAAGGCCAGCGCCGGGATCGCGCCGATCCTTACGCTGTGACCCGGCTCGCGGCGCAGGCTCTGGGCCAGACGTCGCACGCCTTGCAGGCTTTCGGTGACCTTGTCGACCTCGCGCTCAAGCTCCAGCGCTTCGGGCGTGGCCTGCAATTTACCGCGAACCCGCAGAAATAACGGGAAGCCCAGTTGCTGCTCGGCGTGTTGCAGCACTTTGCTCACCGCCGGCTGCGACACGTGCAGCAACTGCGCGGCGCCACTGACCGAACCGGTCTGGCGAATGGCCTGGAAAATCTCGATGTGTCGCAGTCGCATGGCAAGTCCATAACCTTTGTTTATGGGTCAGGCATCTTTATGCATTGTTCAAGGTCTGTCACCTGGTCCTAACCTGAAGCCTGTTTCAACAACGGTTAAGGACAGACATGGCTCAGCGGGTTTGCATCATCGGTGGCGGCGTCATCGGCCTGACGACGGCTTACGCACTGGTTCGCGACGGCATCGACGTGACGCTGATCGAGGCCCGGGATTCGCTGGGCAGCGAGACCAGTTTCGCCAACGGCGGCCAGTTGTCCTACCGTTACGTCGCGCCTCTGGCCGATGCCGGCGTGCCGTTGCAGGCGCTTGGCTGGATGCTGCGCGGTGACTCTCCGCTGAAGTTGCGTCCGCGCCTGGACCCGGCGCAATGGCGCTGGATGGGGTCCTTCCTGGCGGCGTGCCGTCGTTCTGTGAATCAGCGCAACGGCGCGCACCTGCTGCGTCTGGCGCTGCTGAGCCAGTCCACGCTGCAAGGCTGGCGGGACGAAGACCGTCTCGACGGCTTCGCCTGGCGGCGCAACGGCAAACTGGTGACGTTTCGTGAAGCCGCGAGTTTTGAGCATGCGCGCCATGGCCTGGCCGATCCGCAACAGCAGCACGTGCTGTCGCGTGCCGAATGCGCACAGTTGGAGCCTGCGCTTGCCGAGGCGCCGTTTGTGGGCGCGATTTATACGCCTGACGAAGAAGTCGCCGATTGCCATGCTTTCTGCCAGCAACTGCTGGCTCGGCTCCAGGCGTCGGGGCGTTGCGAGTTTTTGCTGGGACGCAAGGTCACCGGCATTCGCCACGCGGATGGCGCGGTGCAGGCTGTAGAAATGGGTTCGCACGTGCTGCCGGTCGAGCAACTGGTGATCGCCGCCGGTCATCGCAGTCCGGCGCTGGCGCTGCCCGGCATGCACCTGCCGCTGTATCCGCTCAAGGGCTACAGCCTGACCTTGCCCGTGCGCACCGAACATCGCGCGCCGGAGCTGAGCATCACCGATTACAACCGCAAGATCGTTTATGCCCGCATCGGTGATCAACTGCGCGTGGCGGCGATGGTCGACATCGTCGGCTTCGACCCGGCGCTCGACCCCAAACGTCTGGCGCTGATCAAGCGCCAGGCGCAGGAAACCTTACCCAATGCCGGCGATTACACCGCCGCCATCGAATGGGCCGGAATGCGCCCGGCCACCCCCAGCGGCGTGCCGTTGATTGGCGCGACGGCGTACCGCAACCTGTGGCTCAACCTGGGCCATGGCGCCCTGGGTTTTACCCTGGCTTGCGGCAGCGCCCGGTTGCTCAGCGAGTTGATCGCCCGGCGCGCACCCTCGATTGAAATGCAGGGCCTCGCCCCCCGCGTCGCCTGACTTGAAAAGGAAAAACCGATGAGCATCAACCGTATCAACAGCAACAGCCGGCTCTCTGGCGCGGTGACCTTTGGCGATCTGGTGTTTCTCTCGGGACAGGTTCCGGGTGACAGCCTCGACGTCACCGGCCAAACCGCCGAGGTGCTGGCGAAGATCGATGCGTTGCTGGCCGAAGCTGACAGCGACAAGGATCATCTGCTCAACGCGACCATTTACCTGAACGACATTGGCCGCGACTTTGCCGCCATGAATGAGGTCTGGTCGCAGTGGCTGTCACCGGGCAAATCGCCAACCCGCACTACTTTGCAGGCGCAACTGGCCCGTCCCGAGGTCCTGGTGGAAATCACCGTGATCGCAGCGCGCCGCTAATCGCTCAACCCACAACGGAGAATAACAATGCAAAAAATCACGTTGATCGGCTGCACCCTCGGTCTGCTGCTCGCCAGTCAGGTCCAGGCCAACGAAACGCCACTGACCGGTACGCTGAACAAAGTTGCCAATGCCAAGAGCATCACGCTGGGCTATCGCGACGCGTCGGTGCCGTTCTCCTACGTGGGTGATCACACGGGGCAGCCGATGGGCTATTCGGTGGACCTGGCGAGCAAGATTGTCGAGCGCATCAAGCAAAAGCTTGAACTGCCGGATCTGCAGGTGAAGTACAACCTGGTGACCTCGCAAACGCGCATTCCGCTGGTGCAGAACGGCACGGTCGACCTTGAGTGCGGCTCCACCGGCGTGACCGCCGAGCGCATGCAGCAAGTGGCGTTTTCCTACGGGTTTATCTACGTGAAGGGTCAGTTGCTCACGGCGAAGGACAGCGGTATCAAGAGTTTCGCTGACCTGCGCGGCAAGAACGTCGTGACCACCGCGGGCACAACGAATGAACGGTTTCTGAAGAGTTACAACGTCGATCACAAGATCGATATGTTCGTGATCAGCGCCAAGGACCATGGCGAGGCTTTCCAGATGCTGCAGTCGGGTCGGGCGGCGGCGTTCTATATGGACGACGCGTTGCTCTATGGTGAACGAGCGAAGGCCCGCGATCCGCATAAGTGGGTGGTGGTGGGTGAGGAGCAGTCGCGGGAAATCTACAGCTGCATGGTGCGCAAGGATGATCCGCAGTTCCTGGCACTGGTCAACTCCACGCTGGCCGACCTGTACAGCTCAGGGGAAATCAACGGCATCTATAACCGCTGGTTCCAACAGCCGATCCCGCCCAAAGGCTTGAACCTGGAATTCCCGATGACCAGCGAGCTGAAAGCCATCATCGCCAAACCGGTGAGTGATCCGGTGCAGTAGTTGCGGACAGATCATTCCCACGCTCTGCGTGGGAATGCCTCTAGGAACGCTCTGCGTCCAGTGACGCGGAGCGTCACGGGCTGCATTCCCACGCGGAGCGTGGGAACGATCAGAACCTAGAAGTCGCCCCACAGTTGTTGCGCCACCGCTAACGCCACGACGGGTGCGGTTTCGGTGCGCAATACGCGAGGACCGAGGCGGGCGGCGTGAAAACCGTCAGCCTTGGCCTGCTCGACTTCCGCATCGGACAACCCGCCCTCAGGCCCGATCAGAAACGCCAAGGTTGTCGGTTTGGCATGACTCACCAACGGCTCAGCCACCGGATGCAGCACCAGTTTCAACTCAGCCTCGGTCTGCTTCAACCAGTCCGCCAGCAACAGCGGCGGATGAATCACTGGCACCCGTGAACGCCCGCATTGCTCGCACGCGCTGATCGCCACCTGACGCCAGTGCATCAGGCGTTTGTCGGCGCGTTCATCCTTCAGGCGGACTTCACAGCGGTCGCTGAAGATCGGGGTGATTTCGGTGACGCCCAGTTCAGTGGCTTTCTGAATCGCCCAATCCATGCGCTCGCCTCGGGACAAGCCCTGGCCGAGGTGGATCTGCAAGGGCGACTCGATTTGCCCGGCGAAGCTTTCATCGATCTGCACGACGACGCGCTTCTTGCCGACCTCCACCAGCGTGGCCCGAAACTCATGGCCTGAGCCGTCGAACAATTGCAGCGCATCACCCTCGACCATCCGCAACACGCGGCTGATGTAATGGGCCTGGGCCTCGGGCAATTCGTGTTCGCCGGTGCTCAAGGGGGCGTCGATAAAGAAGCGGGACAGTCTCATCTTGGATCTCTGTAAAAGTCGAATATAGCAGCGTGCTCAATCAGCTTTTGTGGCGAGGGAGCTTGCTCCCGCTGGGTTGCGAAGCAGCCCCAAACCCGGCGACCGCGATTTGTCAGTTAAAACGCGCAAGCCGGAGTACGACTGCTTCGCAGCCGAGCGGGAGCAAGCTCCCTCGCCACAGGGTTTTTCGGTGACTCAGCCCGGATCGCGGAAGCCGGGGTGGAAGTCCTTCGGCACCGACACGCTGATGCCTTCACGGGTCGCGATGTCGATCCCTTCACTGGCCACTTCGGCCAGAAAATCGATCTGCTCCGGTGTAATCACATACGGCGGCAGGAAATACACCACGCTGCCCAACGGTCGAAGTAAAGCACCGCGCTCCAGCGCGTGCTGGAACACCTTCAAACCGCGACGCTCTTGCCACGGATAAGCTTCTTTTGTTGCCTTGTCCTTGACCATCTCGATGGCCAGCACCATGCCGGTCTGGCGCACTTCCGAAACGTTCGGGTGTTCGGCCAGGTGCGCGGTCGCGCTGGCCATGCGCTGCGCCAATGCCTTGTTGTTCTCGATGACGTTGTCTTCTTCGAAGATATCCAGCGTCGCCAAAGCCGCCGCGCACGCCAGCGGGTTGCCCGTGTAGCTGTGCGAATGCAGGAACGCGCGCAGGGTCGGGTAGTCGTCGTAGAAGGCGCTGTAGACATCGTCGGTGGTGACGCAGGCCGCCAGCGGCAGGTAGCCGCCGGTCAGGGCCTTGGACAGGCAGAGGAAGTCCGGGCGGATGCCGGCCTGTTCACAGGCGAACATCGTCCCGGTGCGGCCGAAGCCGACGGCGATTTCGTCGTGGATCAGGTGTACGCCATAGCGATCACAGGCTTCGCGCAGCAGTTTGAGGTACACCGGGTGATACATGCGCATGCCGCCGGCACCCTGGATCAACGGCTCGACAATCACTGCCGCGACAGTGTCGTGGTTCTCGGCCAACGTCTGTTCCATGGCCGCGAACATGTTCCGCGAGTGTTCTTCCCAGCTCATGCCTTCGGGGCGCAAGTAGCAATCGGGGCTCGGCACCTTGATGGTGTCCAGCAGCAACGCCTTGTAGGTCTCGGTGAACAGCGGCACATCGCCCACCGACATCGCCGCCATGGTTTCGCCGTGGTAGCTGTTGGTCAGGGTGACAAAGCGCTTCTTGTTCGGCTGGCCGCGGTTGAGCCAGTAGTGAAAGCTCATTTTCAGCGCGACTTCGATGCAGGACGAACCGTTATCGGCGTAGAAGCACCGCGTCAGGCCTTCCGGCGTCATCTTCACCAGACGCTCCGACAGCTCGATCACCGGCTGATGGCTGAAACCGGCCAGAATCACGTGCTCCAGCTGATCGACCTGATCCTTGATGCGCTGGTTGATGCGCGGGTTGGCGTGGCCAAACACGTTGACCCACCAGGAGCTGACGGCGTCGAGGTAGCGTTTGCCTTCGAAGTCTTCCAGCCATACGCCTTCACCGCGCTTGATCGGGATCAGTGGCAGCTGTTCGTGGTCTTTCATCTGGGTGCAGGGATGCCACAACACCGCAAGATCGCGTTGCATCCACTGATTATTCAGGCCCATGTTCAGTCTCCTCGAGGCGGCTCGCTGGTTTCGCGGGCAAACAATCGCGCAAGCCTATGCAATGCATCGCACGGGGACAACCCATTGTGTCGATTGAGCTACTTTGTATAGGTCGATAGACGTCGCTGGCGGCCTTTTGATGGCTGACGTATTCTTCGCGGTTCTTTGAGTCGTCTGACTCGTAAAACCGCTATTTCCTCGTGTATTTCCGGAGTTCGCTGAATGTCTGCTGGTTGGCTGCGCGCCTGTGCGCTGGTGATGTTGGGGCTGTTCAGCGTGTCTGCGCTGGCCAAGGATAAAACGGCGATCGTGATCGGCGGCGGGCTCTCGGGCCTTACTGCCGCTTATGAACTACAGAACAAAGGCTGGCAGGTGACCCTGCTGGAAGCCAAGCCGAGCCTGGGCGGTCGCTCCGGTATGGCCACCAGTGAGTGGATCGGCAACGACAAGACCCAACCGGTGCTGAACAAATACGTATCGACCTTCAAGCTGAGCACCACGCCAGCCCCTGAATTCGTGCGGACCCCGAGCTACCTGATCGATGGCGTGTATTACACCGCCGCCGACCTGGCCACCAAGGAACCGGCCACCGCCGAAGCCCTCAAGCGCTACGAAAAGACCTTGGACGATCTGGCGCGTTCGATCGAAGATCCACAGAACCCGGCGGCCAACAGTACGCTGCACGCTCTGGATCAGATCAACGTTTCCAACTGGCTCGACCGTCTGAGCCTGCCAGCCACGGCACGTCAGTTGGTGAACCAGCAGATTCGTACCCGTTACGACGAACCTTCGCGCCTGTCGCTGCTGTATTTCGCACAGCAGAGCCGTGTTTACCGTGGCGTCTCCGACCGTGACCTGCGCGCTTCGCGCCTGCTCGGCGGCAGCCCGGTACTGGCCCAGGCCTTCGTCAAACAGCTGAAAACCATCAAGACCAGCTCTCCGGTGTCGTCCATCAACCAGGACAAGGACGGTGTGACCGTCAAAGTCGGCAGCGTTGGCTATCAGGCTGACTACGTGGTGGTGGCCGTGCCGTTGCGCGCCCTGAACAAGATTCAGATGATCCCGGCGCTGGACGCCCAGCACCTGGGTGCTATCAAGGGCACCAACTACGGCTGGCGTGACCAGATCATGCTGAAGTTCAAGACGCCAGTGTGGGAAAGCAAGGCGCGCATGTCCGGCGAGATCTACAGCAACACCGGCCTGGGCATGTTGTGGGTCGAGCCGGCGCTGAAGGGTGGCGCCAACGTGGTGATCAACCTGTCCGGCGACAACGCACGGGTGATGCAGGCGTTCGGCGACAAGCAGATGGTCGACCAGGTGCTGATTCGTCTGCATGCGTTTTATCCACAGGCGCGCGGTTCGTTCACCGGTTATGAAATCCGCCGCTACAGCACCGACCCGTCGATGGGCGGCGCTTACCTGGCCTTCGGCCCGGGCCAGATCAGCAAATACTGGCGCCTGTGGGAACGTCCGCTGCAACGCGTAGCGTTCGCTGGCGAACACACCGACACCTTGTACCCAGGCACGCTGGAAGGCGCATTGCGCACCGGTCAACGCGCGGCCAGTCAGGTCGAAGACCTGGCGGCGGGCAAGTCGTTTGAGCCTGCGAAGGTTGTGCCGGCAGCGACCGCTGTAGCGGCCGGCGCGGTGGCGGCGAAGAAAGGCAACTTCTTCACCAACCTGTTCGGTGGTTCGTCCGATGACGACAAGAAGCCGGAACCGGTCAAGGCACCAGAGCCAGTGGCGCCGACACCTGCTCCAACGCCGGCACCGACTCCAGCACCTGCACCGGTTGAAGCGCCGAAGCCTGTGGCCCCGGTGAAAGCCGAGCCGGCCAAGAAAGCCCCGGTGAAAAAGCCTGCTGCCAAGACCGAAGCCAAAAAAGCGCCGGCCAAAGCCCCGGCGAAGAAGGCTGAAACCGCGAAGAAACCAGCGGCAAAAACTTCTACGACCCCGGCGACGGAAACCAAAGCGCAGTAAGCTTTTGGCACTCAAAAAAACGCGGCAGACATGCCGCGTTTTTTTATGCCTGAAAGAAACCAATCACAAGAATCGAATAAATCTTGTGGCGCAGGTGTTCCATGGCGGGACTTCATTTTTTATTACACATTGGTCTTTAATCTTTTCTTAACGACTCTATTTCAGACTCTTGATCGTATTTCTCGATATTTCAAAGCGAAATTTTCCGCTTTAATTCGATGGATAACTCGATAGTCTTGGTCGCAGTTCTCACAGGATTTGGGCAATGCAGCTACGTAACTCTTCTTCCCGCTACGGTTGGGTCAGCGTCTTTATGCACTGGGGCGTGGCGCTGGCGGTCTTCAGTTTGTTCGCGCTGGGCTTGTGGATGGTCGGTCTCGACTACTACAGCACCTGGCGCAAAGACGCGCCGGAATTGCACAAGAGCATTGGCCTGGTGTTGTTGGCTGTCATGGTCCTGCGGGTGTTGTGGCGCTTTATCAGCCCGCCACCGCCGACACTGGACACGTATAGCCGCATGACGCGTCTCGGCGCCAAGTTCGGTCATTCGTTCCTGTACTTCAGCCTGTTTGCTGTGATGATTGCCGGATACCTGATTTCCACCGCAGACGGTGTCGGGATTTCGGTGTTTGGCCTGTTTGAAATTCCTGCGCTGGTTTCCGGACTACCGGACCAGGCAGACACCGCCGGTGTGATTCATCTGTATCTGGCGTGGGCGCTGGTAATTTTTTCCGGTCTCCACGCGTTGGCAGCATTGAAGCACCACTTTATCGATCGTGATGCGACCCTCAATCGAATGCTGGGCCGCAAAGCCTGAAGTTCAACCTCGACTCCAAAGGAATAGAAAGCATGTTGAAAAAAACACTCGCTGCTGTGGCAATCGGTTCGGCTCTGCTGTCCGCTAACGTGATGGCGGCTGACTACGTCGTCGACAAAGAAGGCCAGCACGCCTTCGTTGACTTCAAGATCAGCCACTTGGGATACAGCTACATCACCGGTACCTTCAAGGACATCGACGGCAAGTTCAGCTTCGATGCGGCCAAGCCGGAAGCGAGCAAGATCGAGTTCAACGTCAACACCGCCAGTGTGTTCACCAACCATGCCGAGCGCGACAAGCACATCGCCAGCAAAGACTTCCTGGACGGGTCTAAAGCCAAGTTCGTCTCCACCAGCGTTAAATCCACCGGCAAAAACGCCGCTGGCAAAGACACTGCCGACGTGACCGGCGACCTGACCATCCTTGGCGTGACCAAGCCAGTCGTGGTCAAGGCTACCTTCCTGGGCGAAGGCAAGGATCCATGGGGCGGCTACCGTGCCGGCTTCGAAGGCACCACCAGCATCAAGCGTTCCGACTTCGGCAAGCAGAAAGACCTGGGCCCAGCGTCCGATGCCGTCGAGTTGTACGTTTCGTTTGAAGGTGTGAAGGCGAAGTAATTTTCGCCCCTGACACGAAAACGCCCCCGATCTCGCGATCGGGGGCGTTTTTTATGGCCGAACATAATCTGCGTCGCACCCAAAATCCTGTAGGAGCGAGGCTTGCCCGCGAAAGCGCCAGCGGCCTCTCCACAGAAATCCGGTTGACCCCTTTGCGGGCAAGCCTCGCTCCTAC
>NZ_JASCOM010000115.1:0-19128 GCF_029959925.1 Pseudomonas sp. PS02303 | reverse complement strand
GGCTTGGGATTGGCGAGGTCTTTGTGGCGAGGGGGCGTTCCGACAAGCCCCCTCGCCACGGTGTTATGTGTCCGACATCAAATCACTGTCGGAACGGAACTGGTATGCCAGATCAAAACCTGAGTAACCCGATTGTCTTCCGTCTCCAGAATTTCCAGCCGATAACGCCCGATCTTCAGGCATACCGCACTGTCCGGAATGGTCTCCAGTGCCTCGGTCACCAAGCCGTTCAGGGTTTTCGGGCCGTCGCTGGGCAGGTGCCAGCCCAGGCTCTTGTTCAATTCGCGAATCGACGCCGCACCTTCGATCATCAGTCGGCCATCGGCCTGCGGGTGGATGTGCGGGTTGTCCAGGCTGTGCTGACTTTCGAATTCGCCGACGATTTCTTCGAGAATGTCTTCCAGGGTCACGATGCCAAGCACTTCGCCGTACTCGTCGACCACCATGCCCAGGCGCCGCTGCTGTTTGTGGAAATTCAAGAGTTGCAGTTGCAACGGCGTGCTTTCCGGCACGAAGTACGGTTCGTGGCTGGCGGCCAGCAACGCTTCCAGGGTCAGGCTCGCATCGGGTAGCAAGTGGCGGATCTGCCGGGTATTGAGCACGGCTTCGACCTGATTGATGTCGCTGTGAAACACCGGCAGGCGGGTGCGCTTGTTGTTGCGCAGTTGCTCGACGATCTCTGCGAGGGAGTCGTCGAGATTGATCCCGTCGACGTCACTTCGCGGCACCAGAATGTCGTTGACCGTGATGTTGTCGAGCGCGTGGATGCCCGTCAGCGGGTGAGGGCGGCAGACCGCTTCGTGATCGTCCTTGCGCTCGCTGGGGCTCTCGTCTTCGCTCTGTTGCACCACCTTGACCTTGCGGGCAAACGGTCGCATCAGCAGCCGGGTGAAGCCATTGAGCAGCCAGGCGGCCGGGTAGATGATTTTCAGCGGCGCACCGAGCAGCGTGTTGCCCAGAGCCAGGACGGCGTCGGGATAGCGCACGGCGAGGGCGCGCGGCAGGTAGTCGGCGAACACCACCAGTGCGATCCCGGCGCCCAGGCAGGCAATCCACGGGCCGTTTTCCGCCCAGATGAAGATCGCCAGCAAGGTGCTGATGACCACTGCCAGTGCGCGGCACAGGGTATTGCAGAAGATCAGGCTGTTGAGCGGGAAGCTGAGCTTCGCGACCGGTTTGTCGCTGGAACGCGAGGCGGTGCGCTGGGCCAGCAAATGCTGTTGTGCGGATTCGATGGCGGTAAACAGCCCCGACCATAAAATCAGCAGGGCCAATACCGCGAGCATCGGCCCTATGGGCAAGTCGTCCATTAATGCCGCCCGTCAGATGTGCAGGATGTATTCACGGACCAGCTTACTGCCGAAGTACGCCAGCATCAGCAGGCAGAAACCGGCGAGGGTCCAGCGAATGGCCTTGTGTCCGCGCCAGCCGAGGCGGTTACGGCCCCATAGCAGCACGCTGAAGACGATCCAGGCCAGGCAAGCCAGCAAGGTTTTGTGCACCAGATGCTGGGCAAACAGGTTGTCGACAAACAGCCAGCCAGAGAGCAGCGATAACGACAGCAGGGTCCAGCCGGCCCAGAGGAAGCCGAACAGCAGGCTTTCCATGGTTTGCAGCGGCGGAAAGTTCTTGATCAGGCCCGACGGGTGTTTGTGCTTGAGCTGATGGTCTTGCACCAGCAGCAGCAAGGCTTGAAACATCGCGATGGTGAACATGCCGTAAGCGAGGATCGACAGCAGGATGTGCGCGAGAATGCCCGGCTCTTCGTCGATGACCTGCACCGTGCCGGCAGGGGCGAACTGCGCCAGCAGCACCGTGGCGGCACCAAGCGGGAACAACAATATAAGCAGGTTTTCCACCGGGATCCGCGAACAGGCCAGCAGGGTCAGGGCGATGACCGCCGCCGCAATCAGGCTGGCGGCGCTGAAAAAGTCCAGGCCCAGGCCGATCGGGGTCAGCAGGTGGGCGAACAGGCTGGCACTGTGAGCCAGCACGGCAAGCACGCCAAGCGTGACCAGCAGGCGTTTGTTCGCCTTGGCACCAGTGGCCAGGCGAGTGCCTTGATAGATAGTCGCAGCGGCGTATAAGCAGGCGGCGGCGAGGGTAGTCAGCATACTGGGTGACAAGGGGAGCATAAATCCTGTTAGGCAAGCCCGAAAGGCGCTGAGTTTGGCATAGAACCCCCGCAGCACGAAAGACCATGCAACCTGACGACGAGGTGTCCGCCAGACGCAGTCTTCGCTATAATCCGCGACCTGCCCACGCCGCAGGCTCGCCGAGCACATGTTTATTCCGGTCTGGGCCGCCATTATCCCGGTCTACACAGGGCCTGAAAGGATCGCGCAATGTTTGAAAACTTAACCGACCGTCTCTCGCAGACGCTGCGCCATGTCACCGGCAAGGCCAAGCTGACCGAGGACAACATCAAAGACACCCTGCGCGAAGTGCGCATGGCGTTGCTCGAAGCCGACGTCGCCTTGCCGGTGGTGAAAGACTTCGTCAATTCGGTCAAGGAGCGCGCCGTCGGCACCGAGGTGTCTCGCAGCCTGACGCCGGGCCAGGCCTTCGTGAAGATCGTCCAGGCCGAACTCGAAAGCCTGATGGGCGCCGCCAACGAAGACTTGAACCTGAGCGCCGTTCCACCGGCCGTGGTCCTGATGGCCGGTTTGCAGGGGGCGGGTAAAACCACCACCGCCGGCAAACTCGCGCGTTTCCTTAAGGAGCGCAAGAAGAAGTCGGTCATGGTCGTGTCCGCGGACGTTTACCGTCCGGCGGCGATCAAGCAGCTGGAAATGCTCGCCGGTGAAGTCGGCGTCACCTTCTTCCCGTCCGACCTGAGCCAGAAGCCGGTCGACATCGCGCAAGCGGCTATAAAAGAAGCAAAGCTCAAGTTTATTGATGTGGTCATCGTTGATACCGCCGGTCGTCTGCACATCGACGAAGAGATGATGGGCGAGATCAAGGCCTTGCACGCCGCGATCAACCCGGTCGAAACCCTGTTCGTGGTCGACGCCATGACCGGCCAGGACGCCGCCAACACGGCCAAGGCCTTCGGCGACGCCTTGCCGCTGACCGGTGTGATCCTGACCAAGGTCGACGGCGACGCCCGTGGCGGTGCCGCACTGTCGGTTCGCGCCATCACCGGCAGGCCGATCAAGTTCATCGGTATGGGCGAGAAGAGCGATGCGCTCGAACCGTTCCACCCTGAGCGTATTGCTTCGCGCATCCTCGGCATGGGCGATGTGCTCAGTCTGATCGAGCAGGCGGAAGCGACCCTCGACAAGGACAAGGCCGACAAACTGGCCAAGAAGCTGAAGAAGGGCAAGGGCTTCGACCTCGAAGACTTCCGCGATCAGCTGCAACAGATGAAGAACATGGGCGGCCTCGGTGGCCTCATGGACAAACTGCCGAACATCGGCGGCGTCAATCTGGCGCAGATGGGCAATGCCCAGGGCGCGGCAGAGAAACAATTCAAGCAGATGGAAGCCATCATCAATTCCATGACCCCGGCCGAGCGCCGCGACCCTGAGCTGATCAGTGGTTCGCGCAAACGCCGGATCGCCATGGGTTCCGGCACCCAGGTGCAGGACATCGGTCGCTTGATCAAGCAGCACAAGCAGATGCAGAAGATGATGAAGAAATTCTCCGCCAAAGGCGGAATGGCCAAAATGATGCGCGGTATGGGCGGTATGTTGCCCGGCGGCGGCATGCCGAAAATGTAAAGAATTCGCGCAAGGGCTTGCTCTTGCGCAGCCCACACGGAAGTGGGATCTCCAGCAAACCCGCACTTGGCGGGAGCTGACTGGCCGTTTTCAACGACGGCTCTATAGCAAATCT
Organism: Pseudomonas sp. PS02303; assembly: GCF_029959925.1. Lineage (NCBI taxonomy): Bacteria > Pseudomonadati > Pseudomonadota > Gammaproteobacteria > Pseudomonadales > Pseudomonadaceae > Pseudomonas > Pseudomonas sp. PS02303. The sequence continues at coordinate 15,291 of NZ_JASCOM010000115.1, read as the reverse complement.
TGATGGCGACCGGAAGGCCGCCGGAAAAAGACATTTGCAAAAGTCCGGATATTCCTTAGAATATGCGGCCTTTCGGGCACCTATGCCCGCTGTGCCTTTAGATTTGCAGCACCGACTACAGGAACGATGTTCACATGCTAACAATCCGTCTTGCCCTTGGCGGCTCCAAAAAGCGCCCGTTTTACCACTTGACCGTAACCGACAGCCGCAACCCGCGCGACGGTTCGCACAAGGAACAGGTTGGTTTCTTCAACCCTGTTGCTCGTGGTCAAGAAGTCCGTCTGTCCGTGAACCAAGAGCGCGTAGCCTACTGGCTGAGCGTTGGTGCACAACCTTCTGAGCGTGTTGCTCAGTTGTTGAAGGATGCATCTAAGGCTGCGGCCTGAGCAATATGAACGCGACGCCTGCCATTGCTGATGATTTGATCGTTATCGGCAAGATTTATTCTGTTCATGGCGTTCGCGGCGAAGTGAAGGTTTATTCCTTTACTGATCCGACTGAAAACCTGTTGCAGTACAAAACCTGGACGCTCAAGCGCGAAGGCAATGTGAAACAGGTCGAGCTGGTCAGCGGACGTGGGAACGACAAGTTCCTGGTCGCAAAGCTCAAGGGTCTTGATGATCGTGAAGAAGCTCGTCTTCTGGCCGGTTATGAGATCTGCGTGCCGCGCAACCTGTTCCCTGAATTGACCGACGGCGAGTACTACTGGTACCAGCTGGAAGGTCTGAAGGTTATTGATCAACTCGGGCAATTGCTCGGGAAAATCGATCATCTTCTGGAAACCGGCGCCAATGATGTAATGGTGGTCAAGCCTTGCGCTGGCAGCCTGGATGATCGCGAACGCCTGTTGCCCTATACGGAGCAATGCGTGTTGGCCGTCGACCTTGCCGCAGGCGAGATGAAGGTGGAATGGGATGCGGACTTCTAAGCGTGGCTAACTTGCGCGTAGAAGTGATCAGTTTGTTTCCCGAGATGTTCTCCGCCATCAGCGAGTACGGCATCACCAGTCGTGCGGTGAAACAGGGGCTGTTGCAGCTCACCTGTTGGAATCCGCGAGACTACACGACGGATCGGCATCACACTGTGGACGATCGCCCATTTGGCGGTGGTCCGGGCATGGTGATGAAGATCAAGCCCCTGGAAGATGCTCTGGTTCAGGCCAAGGCAGCAGCCGGGGAGGCGGCGAAGGTGATTTACCTGTCCCCCCAAGGCCGTCAACTGACTCAGTCGGCGGTACGCGAGTTGGCGAATCTGGATGCATTGATCCTGATTGCCGGCCGCTATGAAGGCATTGACGAGCGTTTTATTGAAGCTCATGTCGATGAAGAGTGGTCGATTGGCGACTATGTACTGTCTGGCGGCGAGCTGCCGGCGATGGTCCTGATCGATGCGGTTACACGACTGCTGCCTGGAGCTTTAAGGCATGCGGACTCCGCCGAGGAAGATTCCTTTACGGATGGTTTGCTGGATTGCCCGCACTACACCCGACCGGAGGTGTATGCGGATCAGCGTGTTCCCGACGTGTTGCTAAGTGGCAATCACGCGCATATCCGGCGTTGGCGTTTACAGCAGTCCCTTGGTAGGACCTTTGAACGACGCGCCGATCTTCTGGAAAGCCGCTCGCTTTCTGGAGAAGAGAAGAAGCTGCTCGAGGAATACATCCGCGAGCGGGACGATAGTTAACAACGTATCGATGGTAGATCCGACGATCTACCTTAGGAGCACAGCATGACTAACAAAATCATCCTTGCACTCGAAGCAGAGCAGATGACCAAAGAGATCCCTACCTTTGCCCCGGGCGACACCATTGTCGTTCAGGTGAAAGTGAAGGAAGGCGACCGTTCGCGTCTGCAAGCGTTCGAAGGTGTTGTTATCGCCAAGCGTAACCGCGGCGTAAACAGTGCTTTCACCGTTCGTAAAATCTCCAACGGTGTTGGCGTAGAGCGTACTTTCCAGACCTACAGCCCGCAAATCGACAGCATGGCCGTTAAACGTCGCGGTGACGTACGTAAAGCCAAGCTGTACTACCTGCGTGACCTGTCCGGTAAAGCAGCTCGCATCAAGGAAAAACTGGCTTAAGTCCAGCTTCCGATGCAGAAAAAAGCAGCCTACGGGCTGCTTTTTTGTTGCCTGCGATTTATCTTTCGTGACCGTACTGTCGGTCTTGCCTGAGCTTATATGCCCGCCATCGATCATCCATTGATAGACCAATTTCTCGACGCGCTGTGGCTGGAAAAAGGTCTTTCCGATAACACTCGCGATGCCTATCGCAGCGACCTGGCCTTGTTCAATGGCTGGTTGCAGGAAAAGGGTCTGGAGCTGATCAACGCCGGCCGCGAGTTGATCCTCGATCACCTGGCCTGGCGTCTGGAACAAAACTACAAACCCCGTTCGACGGCGCGATTCCTCTCCGGAGTGCGTGGGTTTTATCGTTATCTACTCAGGGAAAAGCTGATCGCGGTCGATCCGACCTTGCGCGTCGATATGCCCCAACTCGGTAGGCCTTTGCCTAAGTCTCTGTCGGAAGCAGACGTGGAAGCGCTGCTGAAGGCGCCGGACTTGAGCGAAGCTATCGGTCAGCGGGACCGCGCCATGCTCGAAGTGCTTTATGCGTGCGGCTTGCGGGTGACGGAGTTGATCAGCCTGACGCTGGAGCAGGTCAATCTGCGTCAAGGCGTGCTGCGGGTCATGGGCAAAGGCAGCAAGGAGCGCCTGGTTCCGATGGGCGAGGAGGCGATTGTCTGGGTCGAGCGATACATGCGCGATGGCCGCCAGGAACTGCTCGGCGGGCGTCCCAGCGATGTCATGTTCCCCAGCCAGCGCGGTGAGCAGATGACCCGCCAGACCTTCTGGCATCGCATCAAGCACCAGGCCAAGGTCGCCGGGATCGGCAAGTCGCTGTCGCCGCATACCTTGCGCCATGCGTTCGCCACGCACCTGCTCAACCACGGCGCGGACCTTCGGGTGGTGCAAATGCTGCTCGGCCACAGCGACCTGTCGACCACCCAGATCTACACCCACGTCGCCCGCGCACGCTTGCAGGACTTGCACGCCAAACACCACCCGCGCGGCTGACGGATGGAACAAATCACCGGTGGCGAGGGCGCTTGCTCCCGCTGGGGCGCGAAGCGATCCCAAAACTATGGACCACGGCTAATCAGGAAAATAGAGGTGCCTGTTTTATGACTGCTGCGCAGTCGAGCGGGAGCAAGCTCCCTCGCCACAACACGTGTTATCGGATACGCACCATTATGTGTGTTGCGTCAGGCGCATTCGGCCACAGGAGCCTTATGTGGTAGGCTTTGCCGGTTTGCACGATGGGCGGTTATGACCCGGTGTTTCGGCACGGGCGTTCTGATCGTCCCATTTGTCCGCCTTCAGGAGTTCTCATGCGTCTGACCCAGATTTTCGCCGCCGCAGCCATTGCGTTGGTCAGTACCTTTGCCGTCGCCGATGACGCGGCCGACAAAGCCATTCGTAAAAGCCTGGAAAATCTCCAGCTGGAAGTACCGGTAGAAAGCATCTCCGCCAGTCCGTTGCCGGGCCTGTATGAAGTCAAACTGCAAGGCAGCCGCGTGCTCTACGCCAGCGCCGACGGCCAATACGTGGTGCAGGGCTACCTGTTCCAGCTCAAGGACGGCAAGCCGGTCAACCTGACCGAGAAGACCGAACGCCTGGGCGTGTCCAAACTGGTCAACGCCATCCCGGTTGCAGAAACCGTGGTCTACCCGGCGATCGGCGAAACCAAATCGCACATCACCGTGTTCACCGACACCACCTGCCCGTACTGCCACAAACTGCACGCCGAAGTGCCTGAGCTGAACAAGCGCGGCATCGAAGTGCGTTACGTCGCGTTCCCGCGCCAGGGCCTGGGCTCGCCGGGTGACGAACAGTTGCAAGCGGTCTGGTGCTCGAAAGACAAGAAAGCTGCCATGGACAAAATGGTCGACGGCAAGGAAATCAAGGCCGCCAAGTGTGATAACCCGGTTTCCAAGCAGTTCGCTCTCGGTCAGTCGATCGGCGTGAACGGCACACCGGCCATCGTTTTGGCTGACGGTCAGGTCATTCCGGGCTACCAGCCTGCGCCACAAGTCGCCAAACTGGCGCTGGGCGCGAAATAATTCGCATCGTCACGGCCAGCCTTTGACGATCATGGTCCGGCGGTACCATTTGCCGGGCCATTAATAGAGAGCCGCGAGTATGCGGCTGTTTTCACGGCCGGCCTTGAGTCGGCCGTTTTATGGGGAGTTCACAGTGAAACCGGTCAAAGTAGGCATCTGTGGGTTAGGGACCGTCGGTGGCGGTACCTTCAACGTACTTCAGCGCAACGCCGAGGAAATTGCTCGTCGTGCCGGGCGTGGAATCGAAGTGGCACAAATTGCCATGCGCACGCCAAAGCCTCAGTTCCAAACGACCGGTATTGCGATTACCAACGATGTCTTCGAAGTGGCCACGAACCCTGAGATCGACATCGTTATAGAGCTGATGGGCGGCTACACCGTTGCCCGCGAGCTGGTACTCAAGGCCATCGAGAATGGCAAGCATGTGGTCACCGCGAACAAGGCACTGATCGCCGTTCACGGTAATGAGATTTTCGCCAAGGCACGTGAGAAAGGCGTGATCGTGGCGTTCGAAGCGGCTGTGGCCGGTGGCATTCCGGTGATCAAGGCGATCCGTGAAGGCCTGTCCGCCAACCGCATCAACTGGGTCGCCGGGATCATCAACGGCACCGGCAACTTCATCCTCACCGAAATGCGCGAGAAGGGTCGCACCTTCGAAGACGTACTCGCCGAGGCGCAAGCCCTGGGTTACGCCGAAGCCGATCCGACCTTCGACGTTGAAGGCATCGACGCGGCCCACAAGCTGACGATCCTGGCCTCCATCGCCTTCGGCATCCCGCTGCAGTTCGACAAGGCTTACACCGAAGGCATCACCAAGCTGACCACCGCTGACGTGAACTACGCCGAAGCGCTGGGTTATCGCATCAAGCACCTCGGCGTCGCTCGCAGCACCGCGTCCGGTATCGAGTTGCGCGTGCACCCGACGCTGATTCCGGCCGATCGTTTGATCGCCAACGTCAACGGCGTGATGAACGCGGTGATGGTCAACGGTGATGCGGCCGGTTCGACCCTGTTCTACGGCGCGGGCGCCGGCATGGAGCCGACGGCTTCGTCGGTGATCGCCGACCTGGTGGACGTGGTTCGCGCCATGACCTCCGACCCGGAAAACCGTGTGCCGCACCTGGCCTTCCAGCCGGATTCGTTGTCGGCGCACCCGATCCTGCCGATCGAAGCGTGCGAAAGTGCTTACTACCTGCGCATTCAGGCGAAAGACCATCCGGGCGTACTGGCCCAGGTCGCGAGCATCCTGTCGGAGCGTGGCATCAACATCGAATCGATCATGCAGAAAGAAGTCGAAGAACATGACGGTCTGGTGCCGATGATCCTGCTGACTCATCGTGTGCTGGAACAGCACATGAACGACGCGATCGCCGCGCTGGAAGCCCTGGCAGGCGTGGTCGGTCCGGTCGTCCGGATCCGCGTCGAGCACCTGAACTAAACAAAAGCAGCGGCAAGCTGCGAGCTTCAAGCGACAAGTCAAAGGCACTCTGGCTTTTACTTGCCGCTTGTAGCTTGAGACTTGAAGCTCAAACCAAAGGTTTGCCCCTATGCGTTATATCAGTACCCGCGGCCAGGCACCGGCCCTGAATTTCGAAGATGTCCTGCTGGCCGGTCTTGCCACCGACGGTGGTCTGTACGTCCCGGAAAACCTGCCACGTTTCACCCAGGAAGAAATCGCTTCCTGGGCTGGCTTGCCGTATCACGAGCTGGCCTTCCGGGTGATGCGCCCGTTCGTTACCGGCAGCATCCCTGATGCCGATTTCAAAAAGATTCTTGAAGAAACCTACGGTGTGTTCTCGCACAGCGCCGTGGCACCGTTGCGTCAGCTGAATGGCAACGAATGGGTGCTCGAGCTGTTCCACGGCCCGACCCTGGCGTTCAAAGACTTCGCCCTGCAACTGCTCGGTCGTCTGCTCGACTACGTGCTGGAAAAACGCGGCGAGCGCGTGGTCATCGTCGGCGCGACCTCCGGTGACACCGGTTCGGCCGCCATCGAAGGCTGCAAGCACTGCGAAAACGTCGACATCTTCATCCTGCACCCGCATAACCGCGTGTCCGAAGTGCAGCGTCGCCAGATGACCACCATCTTCGGCGAGAACATCCATAACATCGCCATCGAAGGCAACTTCGATGACTGCCAGGAAATGGTCAAGGCCAGCTTCGCTGACCAGAGCTTCCTCAAGGGCACGCGTCTGGTGGCGGTGAACTCGATCAACTGGGCGCGGATCATGGCCCAGATCGTTTACTACTTCCACGCAGCCCTGCAGTTGGGCGGCCCGGCGCGCTCGGTATCGTTCTCGGTGCCGACCGGCAACTTCGGCGACATCTTCGCCGGTTACCTGGCACGCAACATGGGCCTGCCGATCAACCAGTTGATCGTCGCCACCAACCGCAATGACATCCTGCACCGCTTCATGAGCGGCAACCAGTACGTCAAGGAAACCCTGCACGCCACGTTGTCGCCGTCGATGGACATCATGGTGTCGTCGAACTTCGAGCGTCTGCTGTTCGACCTGCACGGTCGCAACGGCGCAGCGATTGCCGGTTTGATGGACAGCTTCAAGCAGGGCGGCGGTTTCAGCGTCGAACAGGAACGCTGGACCGAAGCCCGCAAATTGTTCGATTCCCTGGCCGTGGATGACGCGCAAACCTGCGAAACCATTGCCGAAGTCTACGAGCAAACCGGCGAACTGCTGGATCCGCACACCGCCATCGGCGTGAAGGCCGCGCGCGAATGCCGTCGTAGCCTGGATATTCCAATGGTGATCCTCGGCACGGCCCATCCGGTCAAATTCCCGGATGCAGTGGAGAAAGCCGGCGTAGGAAAAGCGCTTGAACTACCTGCACATCTTTCTGATTTGTTCGAGCGAAATGAGCGTTGCACCGTGTTGCCGAATGATTTGAAAGCCGTGCAGGCCTTTGTCAGTCAGCATGGCAACCGCGGCAAGCCGCTGTAACCACTCAAAGCTGTCACATTTTGAAGCCCGTCTCCTGACGGGCTTTCTCATTTCTGCATGCCACACTTGTCGTGTTTTCGCCCCAGAAAGGATGGGCGAGTTGATTGCGAAGGAAGTGGTAATGCGGTTTTTCAGAGGGTTCAAACCAGCCGTGTGCTGGATGTTTTTGATCGGCGTCCTGGGCTTGGATCAAGCAGGGACGGCCGCGCAATTGGCGACGCCCGAGTCCAGGGGGGCGGGCGTCGGCGCAATCATCGAACTGGATGCTCAGGAACTGAGGTGGGTTGCCGAGCATCCGCAAGTCATCGTCTCGTCGGTGCAATACCCGCTTTATCTGTTCAAGGATGAACACGGTCAGTGGAGCGGTCTGAACAACGATCTGCTCAATCGCATCAGTGCCATGACGGGTTTGCAGTTTGTTCACGAGGAGTCGTTTTCCACCGACCAACTGCTCGGGCGTCTGGAAAGTGCCGAGGCGGACATGAGCACAACGCTGGCGATGAATGACGAGCGTAAGGTGTTCCTGGATTTCAGTCATGCGTTCGGTGGCGCTGGATGGGTGTTTGTCGGACGGGCAGACGCACCGGTCGTGCACTCCCTGGCGCAGTTGGCTAAAAGAGTGCTGGTGTTGCCGGCCCGGCACGCACTCGAAGGCACGATTCGCCGCGACTACCCGGCGATAGAGTTGCGCACGGTCAAGACTTACGCCGAGGCCAGGGCGCTGGTTGAAAGTGGTGAAGCCTTTGCCACCATCGAAAATGAAATCGGGGCGCAGCTCTATCCGTTGGGGCAACTCAAGGTCGGTCGCGCCGTGGAGGGCAAGTGGGAGGCTGATCACCTCGCGGTACGCAAAGGCCAGTCGCCGCTGCTGAGCATTCTCAACAAGGCGCTTGAGGCCTTTCCTGCGGCCGACTTGCGGGCCATTCGCCTGAAATGGCTCAGCGGTATCGCGCCCGTCGAGTCGCCTTCTCGCTGGCGGCAGCTGACTCACTGGTTTTGCTGGGGCATGTTTATCGTCAGCCTGTTCGGTCTGCTTTCCTTGCTCTGGAATCGCAGGCTCGCGGCACTGATCAAGCAGCGCGCAGACGCTGAGAAGGGGCTGGGCGATCAGCTTGCGTTCCAGCATGCGTTGATCGACGCCATGCCCGATCCGATGTTTGTTCGTGATCTGCAAGGGCGTTTGATCATGTGCAACAAAAGTTATGAGGAGAGCCTCTGCACCCGTTTTGACCAGGTTCAAGGGCGACGGCTGGTTGAGCTCGATGTCCTGCCGGCGGAAACCGCAGCGCTGCTGCATGCCGAATTCATGGCGCAGATGGAGACTCGAAAGCCACGCTTCAGTGAACGTCAATTGCTGTTCAACAACGGGGTCAGGGACATCTACCAATGGACGGTGCCGTTCTACAGCGTCGACGGCCAATTGCGAGGGTTGCTGGGGGGATGGACTGATATCGGTCACCGGACAAGGCACCTGTGAACAGGCTGTTTTTTCCCTGTCATCTTTTCCGTGCATGCTCTATCGACCAGGGACGCCGACGCGTCTGCACCTGGAATCCAGAACTTTCTTCTCGGGTCGGTGGTCATTTACTGTGAACACACCCCAGGCACTTTGTTTTCGGACTATTGAGTGGTGATCGAGATGGAAAGTATCAGTCTATTGCTCGGTGAGGCTCTGAGCCCGTATCAGGTCAAGCTGACCCCGTCGGGCGCCCATGGCGAATGCCTGGTGACACTGAAGAATGCGACCGGCGCGATCGTGGTCGAACGGGCGTTCAATCAAGCCCAGTTAACCGATTACCGTCTGCTGACGGATGTCGTCGACGGCTTGCACCGAGACGTGCTGATTGCCGAAGGACGGCTGGAACCCTGCGTCATCGCGGCGCTGCGCAATGCGGCTCAGGATAAGGTCCTGGCCAGTCGAAATTGAATTGTTCTTTTGTGGGAACCTTCCTGCGCTCAGGTCGTCAGACCATGTAACAGCAGGATCAAGCATTGTGCTCCGGTGCTTGTAGCTTGCTGCCACTGGTCTTTATGTAGGCCACGTTTAACCCCGAGTCGTCTCCCCACTTCTCGGGGTTTCTTTTGCCTGCGATTTGTCATTGCCCAGCCTGATTCTCGAAAAAGGCTTTGGCTTCTTTCAGGTAGTCGTTGCGTCTTTCTGGGTCCAGCCACTCAGCGTACAGCTGGTCCAGTCGCTCATGGGGCAGGGTGCGTAACAGTTCATTGATCTCTTGGATGGCCTTGCGGCCCTGGACTGTTCCGGAGCAGCCAATGTGCCCCGACAGGTATTTGCCCGTGCCCTTCACCGGGTAAAATTCCAGCTGATCGTCGGCGATGTGCTCTCGATTAGCCTGATAGCGAATTTCCGGCCAGTACCCCAGAACCATTTGCAAACGGCCCAGTCGCTGCATCTGCAATAGACTGGCAAGGGCATCGTTGCCGTAATGGGGAGCCAGTGCGTCCGGTGGCGCCAGTTTCAGCAGCGTGTCGAGGACTTGGCCGTAACTGCGCTCGGCGACGACCCCGATTTTCTTTTGGCCACTGGCCAGCAAAGCCGCAAGATCGACTTCGCCGTCGATCAGAAAAGGATCCAGCTGCGCGCGGTCTTCCCGGCGGACGACAAGTCCATTGCTCACCGCGCGGAAGGCCGGAATGGAGAACGCAATCCATTGTTCGCGCTCTTTGGTCCAGACCAGTGACGGATCGCAGGTAAACGATTCTTCGCGGAGCATTTGCATGGCGCGGGCCCGGTTGACTCGCATCAGGGTGTGCTCGTATTGCGGCATCCCGGCTATCAACAGCGGCAGGATCTGATCGACAATCCCCTGACCTTTTTTCGGACCTTCAAAGATCATCGTGGGTGGCAAGTCGCGGAGTAACCAGATCAGCGTCGCTTTGGGTTGTGCCCAAACGGGTGTCGCCAGCGCGGCCAATAGCCCCAATACCGCCGCTGTACGCCAGTTGCGGGTGTTGTGAGTGGCTGTTGAAAGCAGGCGTTTCAGCTTAGATGGCCCCGTCTTCGCGCAGCTTGGCAATCTGTTGCGGGTCGTAACCAAGATCGTTGAGTACCTGCGCGTTGTGCTCGCCTAACTGCGGCCCGACCCATGCGCAATCGCCGGGTGTCTCAGAGAGTTTCGGCACAATCCCCGGCATCTTGAAGTCTTTGCCGTCCGGCAGCTTGGCCTGCAGGAACATTTCCCGGGCCAGATACTGCGGGTCACTGAACATGTCTTCGGCGCTGAAGATCCGACTGACAGGTACATCGGCCTGATTCAGCTGCGTGAGCACGGTGTCCAGCGACTGCGAATTGACCCAGCGATCGATCACCCCGTAAATCTCGTCACGGCGGCTGTCGCGGCCATCGTTGCTGGCCAGCACCGGGTCGTTGGCCAGGTCTTCGCGACCGATGACCAGCATGAAGCGTTTGAAGATTGCATCGCCATTGGCGCCTATCTGCACATGCTTGCCGTCGGCGCTGGTGTGGATCGAGGAGGGTGTGATGCCTGGCATGATGTTGCCGGTGCGCTCGCGAATGAAACCGAACACATCGAACTCCGGCACCATGCTTTCCATCATGGCGAAGATTGCTTCATACAGCGCCACGTCCACCACCTGGCCCTGGCCACCGTTGACCTCGCGGTGACGCAACGCCATCAGTGCGCCAATCACACCCCATAGCGCGGCAATCGAGTCACCGATGGAAATCCCGGTGCGCACCGGTGGCCGGTCTTCGAAACCGGTGATGTAGCGCAGGCCGCCCATGGATTCACCAACGGCGCCAAAACCGGGTTGATCCTTCATCGGCCCGGTCTGGCCGAAGCCCGACAGCCGTACCATCACCAGTTTCGGGTTGAGGGCGTGCAAGACGTCCCAGCCCAGGCCGAGTTTTTCCAACACGCCAGGGCGAAAATTCTCGATCAGGATGTCCGCTTCGGCCAGCAGCTTTTTCAGGATTGCCAGGCCGTCAGGGTGTTTCAGGTTCAGGGTCAGGGACTTTTTGTTGCGGGCCTGGACGAACCACCACAGCGAGGTGCCTTCGTAGAGTTTTCGCCATTTGCGTAGCGGATCGCCGCCGTCGGGGGATTCGATCTTGATTACTTCGGCGCCGAATTCACCGCAAATACGCGAGGCAAACGGGCCGGCGATCAAGGTGCCCAATTCGATGACTTTCAGACCTGAGAGCGGTTTGGCGGTGAGCGGCATGCTGGATCCTGTAGGACAAAGGCTGAGCGGATATAGCCTTTTAACATAGCCCAACGTCAGAGGACCAAGGTTGATCGCCTTCTATTCGTTGATTGCCTACTGCATCGGTTAGACTTGCCGCCTTTCCTCGTATCAAGAAGCCCGTTCATGGCCCAGCCGTCCACGACCTACAAGTTTGAACTGAACCTCACCGACCTCGACCGCAGCGTCTACGAGAGCGTGAAGCAGACCATCGCCCGTCACCCTTCGGAAACCGAAGAGCGCATGACCGTGCGGCTGCTGGCCTACGCCTTCTGGTACAACGAGCAACTGTCGTTCGGTCGCGGTCTGTCAGACGTGGATGAACCGGCCCTGTGGGAAAAGAGCCTGGACGACCGTGTCCTGCACTGGATCGAAGTCGGCCAGCCGGACGCCGATCGCCTGACCTGGTGCTCGCGCCGTACCGAGCGCACCAGCCTGTTGGCTTACGGCAGTCTGCGCGTCTGGGAAACCAAAGTGATCCCCGCGATCAAGAACCTGAAAAACGTGCACATCGCAGCCGTGCCTCAGGACATCCTGGAAACCCTGGCCAAAGACATGCCCCGCGTTATCAAGTGGGACGTGATGATCAGCGAAGGGACGATTTTCGTCACCGACGACCGGGGTCAGCATGAAGTCCAGTTGCAGTGGCTGAGCGGCGAGCGCGGCTGATTTTTCGCCGTTTGTCCGTTTGATCCGGTTTTATCCTACGTATTCAAGAGAAGCACCTGTCACCCCATGCGCATCGAACCTCGCCTGTTGCCCGACACCCTGCCATTCCTCGGCGATCTGCCGCCGCTGCTGACGCGCCTTTACGCGGCGCGGGGCGTGCAATCCGAGGCGGAACTGGACAAGAGCCTGGCGCGGTTGATTCCGTTCCAGCAGCTCAAGGGCATGGATGCGGCGGTGGATTTGCTGGTCACGGCGTTGGAACAGCGCCAGCGGATTCTGATTGTCGGCGACTTCGACGCCGATGGCGCGACCGCCAGTACCGTGGGCGTGTTGGGTTTGCGGCTGCTGGGCGCGGCACATGTCGATTATCTGGTGCCGAACCGCTTCGAGTATGGCTATGGCCTGACCCCGGAAATCGTTGAGGTGGCGCTGACGCGCACGCCGCAGTTGCTGATTACGGTGGACAACGGCATCTCCAGCGTCGAAGGCGTGGCGGCAGCGAAAAAGGCAGGCCTGAGCGTGCTGGTCACGGACCACCACTTGCCCGGCGACGAACTGCCGTTGGCCGATGCCATCGTCAATCCGAACCAGCCGGGTTGCGAATTTCCGAGCAAGGCACTGGCCGGCGTCGGGGTGATTTTCTATGTATTGATGGCCCTGCGCGCACGCTTGCGTAGCCTCGGCTGGTACGCGAGCACGCCGCAGCCGAACATTGGCGAGCTGCTGGACCTGGTGGCGCTGGGCAGCGTCGCCGACGTGGTGCCGCTGGATGCCAACAATCGGATTCTGGTGCACCAGGGCCTGGAGCGGATTCGCGCCGGCCGCGCCCGTCCGGGCATCAAGGCGATTCTCGAAGTCGCCAAGCGCGAACCGGCACGCATCACCTCGACCGACCTGGGCTTCATTGTCGGCCCGCGCCTGAATGCGGCGGGACGCCTGGATGACATGAGCCTGGGCATCGAATGCCTGATCACCGACGACGCCGGGTTGGCGCGGGAAATGGCCGTGCAGCTTGACGGCATGAACCAGGACCGCAAATCCATTGAGCAGGGCATGCAGCGTGAAGCGCTGGCTCAGCTCAAGGATTTGCCGGTCGAATCGATGCCGTTCGGCCTGTGCCTGTTTGATCCCGAGTGGCACCAGGGCGTCATCGGCATCCTCGCTTCGCGTATGAAAGAGCGCTATTTCCGTCCGACCATTGCCTTTGCCGATGCTGGCGATGGTTTGCTCAAAGGGTCGGGGCGTTCGGTTCAGGGCTTTCATATTCGTGACGCCTTGAGTGTGGTGGCCGCGCAGCATCCGAACCTGATCAGCAAGTACGGCGGCCACGCCATGGCGGCCGGTCTGACCTTGCCGGAAGCAAATTTTCCGTTGTTCGCCGAGGCCTTTGACGCTGAAGTGCGCCGGCAATTGCGCGAAGAAGACCTGACCGGGCGTCTGCTGTCGGACGGGGTTTTGGCGGTCGAAGAATTCCATCTCGAACTGGCCCGTGCGCTACGCCATGCCGGACCTTGGGGGCAGCACTTTCCTGAACCTTTGTTTCATGGCGTGTTTCAGTTGGTTGAGCAGCGCGTCGTCGGCGAGCGACACCTCAAAGTGGTGCTCAGAAGCGAATGTGGCTCGGTGAAGCTCGATGGCATTGCCTTCGGCATCGACCGCGACATTTGGCCGAATCCGACCATCAAGTGGGTGGAATTGGCCTACAAACTCGACCTCAACGAGTTTCGCGGGAACGAGACGGTGCAGCTGATGATTGCCCACATCGAACCGCGTTGAGCCCTTCGCGAGCAGGCTCACTCCTACAGGATTTGCACAAAACCTGTGGGAGCGAGCCTGTTCGCGACAGCGATCTTTCTGACACCGAATCCCTCGGAACCCTCCCTCATCCCCCGATGTCGACTAGGCTCTAAGCACTGCTTGATTATCCTTGTGACGTCTTGTCCAATTTTTGCCCGCGGGGGCGGGTGCTGCGCCTTTTCCTGTCACTCGTCGACTTTTCAAACAGAACCCTGGAGCCTGCCCACTGATTCGAGAGGTGCCCCATGAGTCTGCTGCTTGAACCCTATACCCTTCGTCAATTGACCCTGCTCAACCGCATTGCCGTATCACCGATGTGCCAGTACTCCAGCGTCGATGGGCTGGCCAATGACTGGCACCTGGTCCACCTCGGCAGCCGCGCCGTCGGCGGGGCCGGTCTGATTTTTACTGAAGCCACGGCGGTCACGGCCGACGGGCGCATCACCGCCGAGGACCTCGGCTTGTGGAATGACGAACAAATCGAACCCCTGCAACGCATCACGCGCTTCATCGCCGCTCAGGGCGCGGTGGCCGGTATTCAACTGGCGCACGCCGGGCGCAAGGCCAGCACCCATCGGCCGTGGATTGGCAAGCATGGCAGTGTCAAACCCGAAGACGGCGGCTGGGTGCCGGTAGGGCCGTCGCCGATTGCTTTCGACCCGCAGCACACACATCCGAAGCAGCTTGATGAAAGCGAGATTGCTGAGGTCATTCAGGCCTTCGTCGCCTCAGCCAAGCGAGCGCTGACTGCCGGTTTCAAAGTGGTCGAAGTCCATGCCGCTCACGGTTACCTGTTGCATCAGTTTCTTTCGCCCCTGAGCAATCAGCGACGCGATCAATATGGTGGCTCGTTCGAGAACCGGATTCGGCTGGTGCTGCAAGTCACCGAAGCGGTACGTGCGGTCTGGCCTGAGGAGTTGCCGGTGTTTGTGCGAGTGTCGGCCACCGATTGGGTGGAAGACGGCTGGAACCCTGATGAAACAGTGGAGTTGGCGCGGCGCCTGAAAGATCTGGGTGTGGACCTGATTGACGTCTCGTCGGGGGGGACGGCGGCCAACGCCGAAATTCCTACAGGGCCGGGTTACCAGACCCGCTTTGCCGAACGGGTGCGCAAGGAGTCAGGCATCGCCACCGGCACGGTCGGAATGATTACCGAACCGGCCCAGGCCGAACACATCTTGCGCACCTGCCAGGCGGACATCATCTTCCTTGCGCGGGAACTGTTGCGCGATCCGTATTGGCCGCTGCATGCCGATGATGATCTGGGCGGTCGCAAGGCGATCTGGCCGGCGCAGTATCAGCGGGCGACGCATCGGGATCAGCCGATTCATGAGTCGGATTTGCGCGACTGAATTCGGCTGTAAAAGCAAAAAGCCCCGATCGATGTGATCGGGGCTTTTGTGTTTCTGTGCCGGGATTTTTGTAAGTCTGGACCGGCCCCTTCGCGAGCAGGCTCGCTCCCACACTGGAGCTCCATGGAGCACAATTCTGTATACGCCGCAGATCAACTGTGGGAGCGAGCC
>NZ_JASCOM010000114.1:0-19302 GCF_029959925.1 Pseudomonas sp. PS02303 | reverse complement strand
AAGGCGTACTGTCATTCACATTGATGTCGACTGACACTACGCCTTCGCGGTCAAGCCTCGCTCCTACAGGGAATGGATCAGGGCTTAGTTTTGCGCCCAGCCATATGCTTCAAATACCCCACCAGCATTTCCAGATCCCCCTCCGGCAACACCGTCGGCGCAAAACCCGGCATCTTCGCCTGAGGCCACTGGCGCAAACTCTGCGGATCTCGAATGTAGCGCTTCAGAAAATCCGCCCCGAAGTACTCGGTCGGGTTAAACGGAATATTCAGATCCGGCCCGAACTGCGCATCCCCTGCACCGTTCAATCGATGACATGCCAGGCAATTCTTCTGAAACAGCGCAAAGCCTTTGTTCACCGGATCATCCGCCTTCAAGGCCGGATCCGGCAGCAGCGCAGGAAAGCGCTCGGCCACGGGCGCCATGCGCTTGATACTCGCCACTTGAAACGGCCATTGCTCCGGGCTGATGTTGCCGGCTTGCGGATCGACCCACACCAGATAAAACGGCCCGGCACCCGGTTTCCCTTCAGATAACGCCGGCCACGGTTTCGCCGGGTCTTCAATCGCCAGCCACGCGCGCGCGCCCTTGGCGTTCAGCAACGGCGCCGCCGACAGTTCAGCGGCAAATCCGTCCAGCGCCACGGCTTGCAGATGGTCTTCAGGCTTGATGCCGGTCAACAACGCCGCCAACGGAACTGCGCGATAACTCATGTCCCGCTTGTAGGAAACGTCGTCGCTGATAGTGATGGTCTGGACCTGAGGATGCTTGAGCAATTCCTCGGTCTGCCAGGTGCGACTGCTCGCGCCCAGCTCAAGGCTTAGCTGTGCGGCATACGAGGGCGTGCTGAGCAGCAAGGCCCCAAAGAGAATGAGCGTTTTCAAATGATCGCCGTCCATGTCGTGCAAGTGCCGCAAAGGTTGGCACACCCACGCTGGCCCGGGTAGCGAGCCAGTCACATTTTTAAGAGGGCGATGTAAAAACCTGGCGCCGTATTATTTGAAGACCGCTTAACCGATCACCTTGGTCAAGTTCGGCAAAATCAACAACAGCGTAGTGGCGAAAAGAATGAGCCCGGCTTGACGTACTTTCGAATGCTTGAACATGGCTTGACCGCCTTTTTTGTTATTTCCTGATGCCTGCCTGCATATCTCCATGACGGCAGAGCGCTGAACTTCCTGTAAGACGAGTGCCTCGGCAAAACCCGACGACAACTTCGTACATGTTCACCTTAGAGCCCGCGTCACGCTTGGTTTAGATCCATTTCGTATGGTTTGCTTACTTAAAGCTTTTAAAAAGGAATGAGGCCTATTGCCAGCTTCTTGGGCGCCCGTTTGCTAGACAGCTTGGTGACGTTAATCGGTTAATCCGCACCCGAGTGACCGTCCGTCTGAGCGTGTCCGTCAACGCCAGTGAGCATTGCGGTCATTGAATCCATGGCGGCTCGGCCTAAGGTGGAAGCTCAGTATTTACTCACCGCCCAGGTTCGAGGACGTCATGACCCAAGCTTTGATTTTCGACGCGTTACGCACGCCCCGTGGCAAAGGCAAGGCAGATGGCGCTTTGCACAGCGTCAAACCAGTAAATCTGGTGGCCGGGTTGCTCACGGCGTTGCAGCAGCGCACGTCGCTGGACACCAGCCAGGTCGATGATGTGGTGCTCGGTTGCGTCACGCCAATTGGCGATCAGGGCTCCGATATCGCCAAGACGGCGGCACAAGTCGCCGATTGGGACGTCAGCGTGTCTGGCGTGCAGATCAATCGCTTCTGCGCTTCGGGGCTTGAAGCCGTGAACCTGGGTGCGATGAAGGTCCGTTCCGGTTTCGAAGACCTGGTGGTGGTCGGCGGCGTCGAATCCATGTCCCGTGTGCCCATGGGCAGCGACGGCGGCGCTTGGGCGCTGGACCCGGAAACCAATCTGCACAGCCATTTCACCCCGCAAGGCGTCGGTGCCGACCTGATCGCCACGATTGAAGGTTTCAGCCGCCAGGACGTCGATGCCTACGCGCTGCATTCCCAGCAAAAGGCAGCGCGGGCGCGGGCCAACGGTTCGTTCAACAAATCACTGGTGCCGGTGCAGGATCAGAACGGCATCATCCTGCTCGATCACGATGAGTTCATCCGCGCCGAATCCACCCTGGAAGGACTGGGCAAACTCAAGCCCAGCTTCGAGATGATGGGGCTGATGGGCTTTGACGCCACCGCGCTGCGCGTTTACAGCCAGGTGGAGCGGATCAACCACGTTCACACACCGGGCAACAGCTCCGGGATCGTCGATGGCGCCGCCCTGATGCTGATTGGCTCCGAGGCCAAGGGCCGTGCGCTGGGTCTGCAGCCTCGGGCGCGGATTGTCGCCACCGCAGTCACCAGCACCGACCCGACCATCATGCTCACCGGCCCGGCGCCGGCCACCCGCAAAGCACTGGCCAAGGCCGGGCTGCGGGTTGAAGACATCGATCTGTTCGAGGTCAACGAAGCCTTCGCCTCGGTGGTACTGAAATTCATCAAGGACATGGCCATCGACCCGGACAAGGTCAACGTCAACGGCGGTTCCATCGCCATGGGCCATCCGCTGGGCGCCACTGGCTGCGCCATTCTCGGCACGCTGCTCGATGAACTGGAAACCCGGCGTCTGCGCTATGGCCTCGCGACCCTGTGTGTCGGCGGCGGCATGGGCATTGCCACCATCATCGAACGCCTCTGAGCCCCGACCTTAAGGAACAAGTGACATGACTGAAGCCATTCGTTACGAAAAAGGTCAGGACCAGATCGTCGTCCTGACCATCGACATGCCGGGCCAGAGCGCCAACACCATGAACGCGGTCTATCGCGAGGCCATGGCCGCCTGCGTCGCCCGCCTGGTGGCCGAAAAGGACAGCATTGCCGGGGTCATCATCACCTCGGACAAGAAAACCTTCTTTGCCGGCGGCGACCTCAATGAACTGATCAAGGTCGGCAAACCCGAGGCCAAGGCCTTTTACGACATGGTCCTGACGCTCAAAGGCCAGTTGCGTACCCTGGAAACCCTCGGCAAACCGGTGGTGGCCGCGATCAATGGCGCGGCGTTGGGCGGTGGCTGGGAAATCTGCCTCGCCTGCCATCACCGCGTCGCGCTGGACAATCCATCCGTGCAACTCGGCCTGCCGGAAGTCACCCTTGGCTTGCTGCCGGGCGGTGGCGGGGTAGTCCGTATGGTGCGCATGCTGGGCATTGAAAAAGCCTTGCCGTACCTGCTCGAAGGCAAGAAAGTCCGGCCGCAACAGGCCTTGCAAGCGGGTTTGATCGATGAACTGGCCGCAGATCGCGATGAATTGCTGAGCAAGGCGCGCGCCTGGATTATTGCCAATCCGGCCGCCGCACAGCGGTGGGACGTGAAGGGTTATCAGATACCCGGCGGCACGCCGTCGAACCCGAAAGTCGCGCAAATGCTCGCCATCGCACCGTCGATCCTGCGCAGCAAAACCCAGGGCTGCATGCCTGCGCCGGAGAAGATTCTCTGTGCCGCTGTCGAAGGCGCTCAAGTGGATTTCGACACCGCGCACCTGATCGAAACCCGCTATTTCACGGAACTGACCACCGGGCAAATTTCGAAAAACCTGATCGGCACCTTCTGGTTCCAGCTCAACGAGATCAACGCCGGCGGCTCGCGGCCCAAGGGGTTTGCACCTTGTGTCACGCAAAAAGTCGGCGTGCTGGGCGCCGGGATGATGGGCGCGGGCATCGCCTTTGTCAGCGCTTCGGCCGGCATTGAAGTGGTGCTCAAGGACATCAACCTCGCAGCAGCGGAGAAGGGCAAGGCCCACTCGGCGGCGCTGCTGGACAAGAAAGTCGCACGCGCCCAGATGCTCCCGCAACAGCGAGAGGCGATCCTGGCGCGGATCCGCACCACCGAAAACGATGCCGACCTGGCCGGTTGCGACCTGATCATTGAAGCGGTATTCGAAGATCGCGAGCTGAAAGCCAAAGTCTCCTCGGCGGCACAAAAGGTCGTCGGCCCGGCCGCAGTGATCGCCTCCAACACCTCGACCTTGCCGATCAGCGGCCTGGCCACCGCCGTGCCGGATCAAACGAAGTTCATCGGTCTGCATTTCTTCAGCCCGGTGGAGAAAATGCCGCTGGTGGAAATCATCAAGGGCGCCAACACCAGCGACGAAACCCTGGCGCGCGGGTTCGATTTCGTCCTGCAAATCAAGAAGACGCCGATTGTGGTCAACGACAGCCGTGGTTTCTTCACTTCCCGGGTGTTTGGCACCTTCACCAACGAAGGCATCGCCATGCTCGGCGAAGGCGTGAGTGCACCGATGATCGAGACGGAAGCGCGCAAGGCCGGTATGCCTGTCGGGCCTCTGGCGATCTCCGACGAAGTTTCCCTCAGCCTCATGAGTCATATCCGCCAGCAGACCGCCAAAGACCTGCAAGCAGAAGGGAAACTGCTGATTGAGCACCCCGCGTTCGCCGTGATTGACTTGCTGCTCAACGAATACAAACGGCCCGGTAAAGCCGCAGGAGGCGGGTTCTACGAGTACCCGGTCGGTGGCCAGAAACATCTGTGGCCTGAGCTGAAAAGCCGTTTCGAGAAAGCCGACGGGCAGATTTCGCCAAAGGATGTGCGCGATCGCCTGCTGTTCGTGCAAGCCATCGAAACCGTGCGTTGTGTGGAGGAGGGTGTGCTGACCTCGACGGCGGACGCCAACGTCGGCTCGATCTTCGGTATCGGCTTCGCGGCCTGGACCGGTGGCGCGCTGCAGTTCATCAACCAGTACGGGGTGAAAGACTTCGTCGCCCGCGCCCAGTACCTGGCTCAGCAGTATGGCGAGCGTTTCGCGCCGCCTGCGTTATTGCTGGAGAAAGCGGCCAAAGGGGAGGCGTTCTAAGGGACGTATGACGCCTTCCGGGGCTTGCCTTGTCACCGTGTTTCGAGGCAGGCTCTGGGGTGTGCATTATTCCCATCACGTGTCAGGTATTTTTTATGTCGTTACGCATCTGCATTCTGGAAACCGACATCCTGCGTCCGGAACTGGTCGATCAATATCAGGGTTACGGGCAGATGTTCCAGAATCTGTTTTCGCAGCAACCCATCGCTGCCGAGTTCACCGTGTACAACGTGATGCAGGGCGAGTACCCCAGTGACGATCTGACCTTCGATGCCTACCTCGTCACCGGCAGCAAGGCCGACTCCTTCGGCACCGATCCGTGGATCGAAACCCTGCGGGCCTACTTGCTGAAGCGTTATGAACGCGGCGACAAGTTGCTGGGCGTGTGCTTCGGCCATCAGTTGTTGGCGCTGCTGCTGGGCGGCAAGAGCGAACGAGCGACCCAAGGTTGGGGCGTCGGCACTCACAAATACAAACTCGCTGCCAAGGCGCCATGGATGAGTCCGGTGCGTGAAGAACTGACCTTGTTGATCAGCCACCAGGACCAGGTGACGTCGCTACCGGAAAACGCCACGGTTATCGCCTCGAGCGATTTCTGTCCGTTCGCCGCGTACCACATCAACGATCAGGTGCTGTGCTTCCAGGGGCACCCGGAGTTCATTCACGATTATTCCCGTGCGCTGTTGGAGATTCGACAGGAGGCACTGGGTCAGCAGGTTTATACGAAAGGTGTGGCGAGCCTTGAGCAAGAGCATCACGGCACGACCGTTGCGGAGTGGATGATGCGGTTTGTGGCGCATAAGCCAGAAGCTAAAGCGGTTTAAAACATTGCAGCGAATGTGCGGCGAGGGAGCAGGCGCCCTCGCCACACAAGCGTTTCAAAGCCACCCGGACTTTTTGAAACTTGCCCACAAACTCACACACCCCACCGCAATAAACCCCAGCACCGCAAAATACCCGTAATGCCAGGTCAACTCCGGCATGTTCTGGAAGTTCATCCCGTAAATCCCCGCCACCGCCGTCGGAAACGCCAGGATCGCCGCCCACGCCGCAAACTTGCGCTGCACAAC
The DNA here is from genome assembly GCF_029959925.1 of Pseudomonas sp. PS02303. Classification (NCBI taxonomy): domain Bacteria; kingdom Pseudomonadati; phylum Pseudomonadota; class Gammaproteobacteria; order Pseudomonadales; family Pseudomonadaceae; genus Pseudomonas; species Pseudomonas sp. PS02303. Next base: position 13,359 of record NZ_JASCOM010000114.1, on the reverse strand, counting down.
GCTCTGCCGTGACGCCTCCAGCAACACACCGACCTCGATGGTCTGGCTGGCAATGTCCGCCAGGGTCGTCAGGTCTTCCATCTGCCGTGTAACGTGAATCTGCACATCGCGAAAGTACGGGCGCATGTTCTTGTCGATAAACGGAAAGCTCAGCTTCTGCAGTTCCTCACCGATCTCCACCATCGGCGCCGCATAACGCCGCAAGCGCAAGACGTCCCGGCGCAGGCCGTGCAGCTTCTGGATGTCATGTTCATTCAGCGCGCTGCACAACACATTGCGCTCCAGCTCATCGATCTCGGCATGGATCGCTTCGCCCACCGGCTGGTAGTTTTCAATCACGAAATCGAGGATGGCATAGAGGACGAAATCTTCCCCGTGCTCCAACAACAGCGGACGCGCCTCACAACGTTGGCGGACAAGGGCGTAGGACGCCGAATGACCGTTGCGCGCGGTAATGATGTAACCGTTGCCGGCAAAGATATGAGTCTCGATGAACTCCAGTTTGCCTTCATGCCGGACCGGTGAATACGTGACGATAAACAAGGCATCGCCGAAGGTTTCGAGCTTCGGTCGACTGTGTTTTTCCAAGGCGTCTTCGATGGCCAGCTCGTGCAGGTTGAACTGGCGTTGCAGGTTGGTCAGTTCCTGCGCGTTCGGCTCTTCAAGGCCGATCCAGACAAAGTGGCCAGGCTTTGCTGCCCAGGCCGCGCCTTCGTCGAGGGTGATATTGGTGACTTTTTTACCGGCGCTATAAACCGCAGCAGCAACAACTCTACCCATGATTTTGGTTCACTTCTTATTAGCGCTTTTGATTAACAAAGACCCAGTGGCGAGCCGTGCTCAGCTTAGCCTTGTCTGCTGCTTGAGAGTCAATGAAATCTGCCGAGTTCGCCGGCAGAAGTTCACAGGCGAAAAAAACCCGCACTAGGCGGGTTTTATTGTCAAACGGCTTGGAGTTGCCGGTCCATCGACTCGATGCATTCGCGCATCTGCTCGCGGCACTGTGCCATCAGCCGGGGCATGTCATCCAGGCTCAATCCCGCCGTAGGAATTGCCGGCAGCGAGCGGATCAGAATTTTCCCACTGCGCCAGCGGTTCAATCGCATGTGTTTGACGTAACTGCTGACACACACCGGCACGATCGGCACGCCCGCGGCGATCGCCATCTGGAACGCGCCTTTCTTGAACGGCAACAACTCTTCCCCGAGGTTGCGCGTACCTTCGGGGAAAACCCAGATCGATGTGTCTTGATGCTGCAAGGTGTGCGTGGTGGTCAACATCGACTGGCGCGCCTTGTGCGCATTGCCGCGGTCGATCAACACATTGCCGGCCAGCCAGAACAACTGCCCGAACAGCGGCACCCACTTCAGGCTCTTTTTGCCGATGCATACGGTGCGGCGGGGCACCACGTTGCCGAACACAAACAGATCGTAGTTGGACTGGTGGTTGGCGATGATCACGCAGCTGTCGGGCTTATCCATCAACGGCCCGACATCGGCCTTCACCCGCAAACGCAAAATACACATCGCCGGCCACGCATACAGGCGCGCGCACAACCGGCTGTTGTCCGGGTTGAACGGGCGGCACAGGCCCAGAATCACCCCAAGCACACCGGCCAAAATAAAGTGCAGGCCCATCAATAACATACGAAACGCAAACAGCATTTACAGGCCCCACCGGGACAAAAGGTGGCGCAGTGTACGGATGTGCACTGTTTTCGGCAATTGCCGCTATAGAGGAAGGAGATAGGCGATGTTTGTGCGCATGTTTCCGACTTGAGGGTCAGACGCGTGCTAGAGCGGTTGTTGATTTTTCAACAGCGTGCGTATGAAAAAGCCCGACACGACGGTCGGGCTTTTCTGTGCAGACTGTCCGGGCTTAACCCATGTGTTCCTGATCCAGGATGATCGCGTTGTCCAGCGTATCCAGCAGCGCCTTGCGCACTTTCAGCTTGGTGTTCTTGTGCGCGGTCATGTTGATCTTCTTCAACTGACGCGCCGCCGCCAGCGCAGCACTTTGCAGCTCTTCGGCCGACACCACCAGGTCGAGGAAGCCGGCATCCACGGCGCTCTGTGGATTAAACATCTCACCGTTGATGACGGAGCGGTGGAACGCCGACTTGCGCAGACGATCACGCGCGATCTCGATACCGGCATGGTGCATGGTCATGCCGATCTGCACTTCGTTCAGGCCAATGCTGAACGGGCCGTCGACACCAATGCGGTAGTCCGCCGACAACAGCAGGAACGCGCCCTTGGCCACCGCATGCCCAGGGCACGCCACAATCACCGGGAATGGATGCGACAACAGACGACGGGCCAGCGTCGAGCCGGCCGTCACCAGCGCGACCGCTTCTTTCGGGCCGGACGTCATCACCTTCAAGTCATAACCGCCGGACAGAATCCCCGGCGTACCGGTAATGATCACCACTGCACGATCAGTCACCGCCTGATCCAGCGCAGCATTAAACGCAGCAATCACGTCCGGGGAAATGGCATTGACCTTGCCATTGCTCAAAGTCAGGGTCGCGATACCGTCTTCGAGGTGGTAGGAAATCAACTCACTCATGACGCTATTCCTTGTATGAAAGTTGGGCAGACGTTACCCACCGCCGCAGGCCAGGTAAAGCGCCGTGACTGACCCGCCAGTCACCCTTTCCCCGCCGGGCAAGCGTAGCTCGCCACTCCCGCCGTGCATTCCTCTGCTTATAGAAGAGGGCGCGAAGCCGGAGATTGGCAGGTTTGCCATCGCCCGGAACCGACAGGAACGACTGAAACGCTAAGCGCATGAAAATTCTGCAAAAAAAGTTTGCCATCAGAAAAGCTTTCGACTACATTAGCGCGCCTCGACAGACAGAACATGTTTGAAGAGATACGGTGAAGTGTCCGAGTGGCTTAAGGAGCACGCCTGGAAAGTGTGTATACAAGAAATTGTATCGAGAGTTCGAATCTCTCCTTCACCGCCAAATTCGATGTAACCAGAACCCCTGATTTCGAGAGAAATCAGGGGTTTTGTGGTTTCTGGCGTTAGTATTTGAATCATGGCACCGTTGTTGGCTCAAGCGAATAAGCGAAGTCGCTTCTGAAAATGGTGTAGGAATAGTGAAAGGCGTGTGGGAAGTAACGCAGGAGCGCCAAGCGGATGGGGGCTTCCGACGGCAAGCTTCTTTGACTCTGTAAATATGCCTGAAGAACTGTGATACCTGATTATCGAAGCCCAGCCGTTGCTGGGCTTTTTGTTTTCAACGATTGGCCGCAGAGGAATAATGCGCGCCTCTATGAAGAAGGAATCCCCATGATCACCACCACAACCCACGCCATCGAAGGCCGCCAAATCACCGCCTATCTGGACATCGTCAGCGCCGAGTCGGTGCAGGGCGTCAACGTTATCCGCGACGTGTTCGCCGGCATGCGGGATTTTTTCGGTGGCCGTTCCCAGACGCTGGAGCGGGCGTTGAAGGAAGCGCGGATTCAGGCGACCGAGGAGATCAAGGAGCGGGCGCGGGCGCTTCAGGCGGATGCGGTGGTGGGGCTCGATTTTGAGATCAGCATGCCGGCCGGCAAGGGTGGGATGGTCGTGGTGTTTGTGACCGGGACGGCAGTCAAGCTGAGGTGAGTGACGGAATGAATCTGTTTGATCGCCAGCCGATTTTGTAGGAAACGGCGGGGTCCATTCGTCGGGCATGCGGAGATCTGAACTACAAGTCCGGTAATGACCGGCTAGTCTCAAAAGCCTTGGTGGTCGATATTTTTCAGGCAATAGGGCTTGCCGGTATCGATCCCGCTTTGAGAGGGGAAGCGCTATGACTGATCCGTATATCGAAGACGACGGGGCAGAATTTCCAATCAACAATTGCGTGCAGTGTGGCCAGACGGAGTATGTGGCGAGCTTCGGTGAAGATCAGGTCGAGACCAGCAAAGTCAGATCCGCGGCGACCAAGGTGCTCAGGTCGAAGTTTTTGCCAAAACGAGTGACATCCAGGAAGTAATGATCAACCGGACAAACCCCGCCAATGAGTGGGGTTTTTTTATTTTTAGAGGGGCTCGACAGGTCGACCGACAAGCGAGAATTTTCTGTTGATGTTTTTTCACAAAGTTTTCACACCCAAGTACGTAGTCTCAGCTCATCCGTTAGAAAGCAGTACCCTAGCCCGTTCCCCAGCGGGCTTTTTTTTGCCTGTCATAAAACCTTTTCCATAAAAGCTGTCCAAACGTCGCCAATTGCGAGGAGCGGCGGTTTTGTGTGGACGTTTCCTCCTCGAAAGCATTCAATCCCCGGCTTTTCGGTATTCCCTATTTTTGAGGTTTTTCGTCATGCGTTTAACACTGCCTGCTCTGGTTCTGGGACTTCTGGTGACTCAAGGTGCGATGGCTGCCGGTGATGGCACTGCTGCGATCGGTGGTGGTCTGGGTGGTGCGTTGGGTAACGTAGTCGGCCAGAGCATGGGTGGCAGCACCGGCGCGGCAATCGGCGCGGGTGTTGCGGGCGCAGCCGGCAGTGCCGTGGCAGCACGTAAAGGCAGCCGCACCAAAGCGGCCATTGGTGGCGGCGTCGGTGCGGCCGGTGGTTCGGTGATCGGTAACAGCCTGGGCGGCAAGACTGGTTCGACCATTGGTGCAGGCTTGGGCGGCGCATTGGGCGGCGGCGTGGGCAGCAATCTGGCCAAAGGTCACAAGCGTCACTGATCCTGAGCGATAACCTCGAAAAGCCCGGCTAAATGCCGGGCTTTTCGTATCTGGATGTTTCGTTTTTCACAGACTTTGAATTTGCAGATGTCCAACCTCCATCGCTGGCCGGATTCAGTGAGTGCAGGTGCTAGACTCACGCCCATCCGCAATGCGTACTCTTACCCCCGATGCGGAATTTGAGGTTCATATCATGCGTTTGACATTGTCCACGTTGTTTCTGGGACTTTTGGTCGCTCAAGGTGCAATGGCTGCCGGTGATGGCACTGCTGCAGTTGGTGGCGGTCTTGGCGGCGCACTGGGTAACGTAGTGGGTCAGCAAATGGGCGGCAGCACAGGCGCAGCGATTGGCGCCGGCGTTGGCGGTGCTGCGGGCAGCGCTGTTGGCGCGAACAAGGGCAGTCGCACAGAGGCCGCAATTGGTGGTGGATTAGGCTCGGCAGGCGGCTCCGTGATCGGCAATAGCCTCGGCGGTTCTACCGGTTCGACCATTGGCGCAGGCCTGGGTGGCGCAGCGGGTGGTGCGGTCGGCAACAACCTTGGCAACGACAACGGCGGCTCCCATTCCGGAGGCGGTCATAAGAATAAGCACAAAAACAAGCACAAGAATAAACATCACTGATTCGACATCGAGTGATATCAGAAACCCGGCCCAGGCCGGGTTTTTTCGTATCTGCCTGGTAGTCCCCGGAACGTTTGGTCGCAAGCCGCCTCGAACGTCATACACCCCCAACGTCGCGAGGACTGCCATGACTCCTGAAACCGAAGGCAAGGAAGAAAAAGGCCCAAGTGGGCTTCCGTTCATCAATGACCCCGGCAACGAAGATCCGGGTTCTTTGATGGATGATGCAACGGTCCCGCTCAACGACTCCGATGACGCTGGGGATGTGGGAAACGTCGAGTACGAAGAAGAGGAAGAAGACGACGATTGACCGGCGTTGATGTGCTATCGACCGATCGTCTCACTGATCGAACGCAAGCATTGTCCAGCCCTCGAAATTTCAGGGCCTGCTTTTCAGGCCCTTCGAGAGGTGCTTTATGAATGCTGATCCGAAAGTCGACGATGACGACGACACCCCTGAATACCTGCTGCCTTCGCCCACCGATTCCCTGAGTCGCGATCAACGTCCGCCGGACGACGACACTGCGGTTGAGCAGGTGCCGACTGATGATGTGAAGCGTGGCGATGTTGAGGCCACCCCCGAAGACCCGGATATTGCCGGTAACGATGGCTCCGGTGAGCCCAGCTGAAAAGCCATTCGTCGATTGAGCGGCACCTTTAAAAAGCCAATGCTGCCAGAAATCAGGTACGCACCTTTTTAGAGGAGATGCACCATGATCAGGTCAACATTGATGGTCCTGACGGTGAGCAGCGTGTTGTCGATCAGTTCAATGGCGGCGTTTGCTCAGTCTTCCGGCAACGATGCTCCGGTCGATAAGGGCGGGATGCCGCCGTCTACTGAAATGAACGCGGGTTCTGGAGACGGGAAGGCGTTGCCGCCTGGCTCCATTGGTGGTGGGAATGCGGGTGATGCGAGCGGAAGTAGCACCAGCCCGGGAGCGGGAAGCGGGTCGATGAGTGGTGGAAGTTCGATGGGGAGTGGTTCTGGGAGTGGGTCTGGAGGATCCGGTAGCTCTGGTGGTTCAGGGATGAGCGGTGGTGGGAGTGGTGGGAGTTCGGGAAGTGCGGGAGGAGGGACGGGTGGTGCTGGTGGGGGGACGAGTGGTTCCGGCGGTTAATCCAGGTTCCTTTCTCGGTGACTCCGCAGGAGTTTACGGATATTTCTATTGTTTTGTTCGCGATCACTTCCTGCGTGGGTTGGGAGTTGAGTAGCCCTTGTAGCTGCCATCCGGCATAAATAAATCTGTCGCCTTAGCCCGAGTGGGCTTCCGTTCATCAATGACCCCGGCAACGAAGATCCGGGATCGTTGATGGATGAAGCAACGGTCCCGCTCAACGACTTCGATGACGCTGGGATGAGGGAAACGTCGAGTCGAAGAAGATGAAGAAGACGAGGATTGACCGGCGTTGATGTGCTATCGACCGATCGTCTCACTGATCGAACGCAAGCATTGCCCAGCTCTCGAAATTTCAGGGCCTGTTTTTCAGGCCCTTCGAGAGGTGCTTTATAAATGCTGATCTGAAAGTCGACGATGACGACACCCCTGAATACCCGCTGCCTTGGCCCACCGATTCCTTGAGTCGCGATCAACGTCCGCCGGACGACAACACTGCGGAAGAGCAATTGCCCACTGATGACGTGAAACGTGGCGACGTTGAAGCCACCCCTGAAGACCCGGATATTGCCGGTGACGATGCGTCCGGTGAGCCAATTTGAAAAAAATCATTCGTCGATTGAGCGGCACTATTAAAAGTGACTGCTGCCAGGCCCCTGCTAGTGCACGATCGATGCGAGCCAACGCTTGTAGAAATCCCTTTGTTGCTGAATGTCAGTTGTGATGTCTTGTTCTTCGAAGGCGAAGATATTAACCACGTCCTCAGCTACAGTTGGCAGTCCCATATGAAGTTCGTACGCCACTATGCCACCTGCCATTTGTGATGCCATGCGCGAGGGATGAACGTTGAGTTTAGCGCCTTTGCATAGAAATTTTATCTCTGGAAAATCGGCTCGTAGAAGGCCAAAACATTCATAAAGATCGTGAGCTGTGTATGTTTTTCTTAATCCATTTTTCATTGTGAAAACTAACGTCAAATTTCTTCGGTCGCATTCGATTAAAACTTTCTCGGTGACTCCGCAGGTGTTTATGAATATTTCTATTGATTTGCTCACGATCACTTCCTGCGTGGGTTAGGGGTTGAGTAGCCCTTATAGCTGCCATCGGCATTGACGGGGGTGACACCTAGAATGTCTCGACTGTCTACTCCGCCAGGCAAAGCTATTTCAACCTCACCTCTATGAGGCGAAATTATGCCAAGTTTTTTATTCACATCTATCCCACGAATGTTTTTTATTACATAGACGAACCCGTCTTCATATCCATAACCCGTTGCAAATTTTATAGCTTCCTTTTCCGAAGTTGAGGTGCTGACAAAAAAACTGGGAGGGCTTCGGTTGTCCAATGCGTGTAAGTAAAGGTCCATGCTGTCTCCCAAAGGCTCAAAGCCGGCTTCAAATATCTCCCACGATTCCCGTGAATCTCCGCGATACAAATAACGTTTTTTTGGTTTAGGCGATGGAACGCCGGGCTCCCCCTCATCAACCTTCACCTTCCCCGCCGGATCCTCATCCCCAAACGAAGGCCTCTTGCACCCGTCCCCTCCAGGACAATCATTCAACCCCAACGGATCAACCCACCCCGTCGGGTTTCGAGTGTACTGATATCCGTTTAACCCACCCGCCAACTTACTCGGATCCGGCGTCAGATACCGTCCCAGATCCGGGTTGTAGTACCGGTGCCGGTTGTAATGCAGTCCCGTCTCCGCATCGTAATACTGCCCCTGGAACCTCAATGGCTGATCCAGAACCTGATGGGTATCGCGGTTCAGGCGTGTCAGGCGGCCATAGGCTGTGTATTGGGCGGCCCAGATAATGTCGCCGCTGTAGTCGGTGAGTTCTTGTGGTGTGCCGAGGTGGTCGAGTTGGTAGTAGAACGGGCAGGCCTGGTGCGGGCCTTTGCCGTCGAGCATGGCCAGCGGGCGGAAGGTGCCGGGTTCGTAGACATAGCTGCGGTAATGCTCGCGGCCACTTTCGGCGACGAGGTTGTCGCCCTGCCAGAAGTACTCGGTGGTATGTCCGTCGACGGTTTTGCTGATGCGGCGGCCGAAGGCGTCGTAGCGGTAGCTGGCGGTGTTGCCGTTCGGCAGGGTGACGCCGATTAGTCGATGCTGGCAGTCGTAGCGGTACTCGGTGACGAGTTTTTGGGCGGCGCCGCGGCGCTCGCGGATCAGGTTGCCGAAGGCGTCGTAGTCGAAATGGCGATCGCCCTGCATCAGCAGGCGATTGCCTTTGAGGGTGGCTGGGCCTGGCCGGTCCTGCATCAACAGGTTGCCGGCGGGGTCATGGGCGAAACTTTCGGGCTGCTGGTCGCGGGAGTGGCGGACGCGGATCAGGCGGTCAAGCGGATCGTATTGATAGCTGCGTTGGCCATGACGGGTGTCGGCGATGTGTTCGAGATTGCCGTTGGCGCTGTAGGTATAGTCGCGCCGATACAGCGGATGCTGGGGTTGGCTGATAGCGTGAGCTTTCAGGCGACCCTGTTCGTCGTAGTCGTACCGGCTCGACAACATGCCTTGCTGACGTTGCAGTTCGCGGTCGGCTTTATACGTGTGGCTTGTAAGTCGTGTGCCGTTAAGGTCGATGGCTGTCAGCGCACCGCCCTTGGCGTGGTGATAGTCGAGTTGGCTGTTGTCCGGCAGACGCAGATGGTTGAGCTTGCCGCAAGCGTCGTAGCCGTAGCGCAGCGTGCCCCAACCTTGATGTTCGGTGATCAGGCGGTTTTGCTTGTCGTACGCGAACTCCAGCGGATGGTCGTGGCCGTCATCGACGCTGACCAATCGGCCGAGGCTGTCATAGCGATATTCGACGTTGACGCCATCGGGCAGGTTTTTGACCAGCAGGCGTCCGGCCGTATCCCGTTGGTAACTCGTAAACAGCTGCGAGCCGTCATCACCGAATTCGGTTTTTTCCAGCAGATGGCCGTTGAGGTCGTAGGCATACGCTGTGCGACGGCCGTCAAAGCCGGTTTCCTGTCGGATCAGTCCGCCGGGCGTGTAGTCCAGTCGATAGCGTTCGCCGGATTCGTTTTCGATATCTGTCAGGAGCAGCCGGGCGTTGTCGTAGCGATAACGCAGCTGCGTGCCGTCGGGATTGATTCGGCGGCTGACCAGATGCAGGTCATCGTCGTATTCAAAACGGGTGACGCGCCCCAGTTCATCGCGTTCGGCGGTGATTTTGCCGTAGGCGTTGTAACTGAAGGCGCGGCTGGCGCCTGTAGGAAGAACCGTCTGGATCAGTCGGCCAACGGCGTCCCATTGGTATTGAGTGACGGCACCATGTTCGTCCTGACGGGCAATCTGACGACCCGATACATCGTAGGAAAACCGCCGCTGACTGCCGTCTGGCAACGTCTCTTCGACCAGTTGCCCGATGGCATCCCACACGAACACATGACGGCTGGTGTCCGGGTAACGGATAGACAGCAGCCGGCCTTGAGCATCGTAGTGGTAGTGAGTGATGTGGCCGTCGGGATCGATGGCCTCGGTGACATCCCCCTGAGCATTGCGCCGGTATTTCCACACCGCTTTACCGCGATATCGCGCATGTAGAAAACCGTGGCGATACTCATACGACGTCGGCTCGTCTTCCGGTGGAATCAGCGCGATCAGCCGCCCGATCTCGTCGTAGCGATACTGGGTGATCGCCCCTGATGGACTGCGCTCGGTTGTCAATCGGCCGTGGTCGTCGTAGGTGTTGAGATGCTCTGCGCCATCCGGCTCAACCCGGCGCACCAATCGCGCCTTATCGTCATGGACGTAAACTTCTTCGCTGCCATCGGCGTTTTTAACCAGCACTGCGCCGTCGTCATCCCAGGCATATCGCGTATCCATCTGCGAAAAAGTCGCCCAATGCCTGACACATCTGGCCGCCTTGCCAGACCTTTCCCACTCCCAGAAGAAACTGGCCCCACCGGCCAGTTGCCGCTGGAGAATCACGTGTTGGTCGTCGTAGTCGTACCGCTCGCTTTCGCCGGCAGCATTGGTCGCTTCGATCAGGCGGTGACGGGCGTCGTAGCGGTAGGCAATCAGCGTTTGCTCTGTACGCCAGGCGTCCACCAACCCGTCGGCGGGGTGAAACGACTGATACTCGACCGTAACGATGTGCCGGCGCTCGTAACGCAACAGCAGTGAACGTCCCGCGCCGTTATCGACGCGTTGAATGCGATCCTGACGGTCGCGGGTGATATGCAGCCGGTTGTTGTAGGCATCACTGATGGACGTCAGGCGACCATTCTCAAAGTGATAGAACCGTGGAGACTCACCCGCCAGAGCAACAATCAGCTCCTCGGGTTTGTTTCCGAGATAAATGGCCGAGCGGGACAGGCTGTTATGAATCGCCGGACGCAAAATGCTGGGCAGTGGAAACGTCGTGCGACGGTTTTCATGGTCGGTCCAGACTACCTGTTCTGCGTCCAGCTCCAGGCGATGCGCCAGCGAATGACTCCAGCCCCAACCCAGCCCGCAATCCATTTCCACGGCGCTGGTTCGGTACAACCGGGTAAACGCGAAAGGCAGCAAGCCGTTAAGCGATCCATCGTCCAGTGTCAGCAATTCTTCGCCGGTGACCATCGACACCGGGCAACCGTTGGTGCAGGTCAGCGGCCCGCAATCGGCACTATCGCCGTTGGGATTTTTCGCTTGATCGGGAACGTCGTCACGGTGCTCCTGCCGACCCAATCGGGTCATGGCTGCGGATTTGTCGCGAGCGATGGCGACTGGATTCTGCACTGTCAAAACCGGCGCAGTGCCCAGGTTGATCTGCAACGGCACGGTGGGTGCGGGGTTTAGCGGAGCATTTCGGACATTGACCGCAAGGGGTTTGAGTACGCCCGCGTGGGTCGTCAGGTCGGACTGGGTGCCGAGCTCGGCCAACCTCAGGCTCGCGGCAGCCAGCCATTTGCGCGCGCGCTCGGATTTGACCTTGTCCAGCACCTTGGCGCTGATGCCGAGCTTCAACCCGGCAGGGCCTGTGAAGCGCGCCAGCAGGAAGCCGATCAATATGCCTGTGCGAATCTCTGCCACAACTTCGGCGATGAACTGCGGCGGCAACATCCTCAGCCAACTGGTGATCGCCGCCAGATGAATGAACATCAGCGGCTCATCACTCAACACCAGCAACAGGTTGGCGATGGATTCCGCTGAAGCCTCCAGCAGCGTTTCAAGTTCGGTTTCGGTCAGGTATTCAAGGAGTTTTTCACTGTTGGCTTGCAGGTCCGCGATCAGCGCGTAGATCTGCTTCACGTCATCCCACAACCCGTTCAGCGAATTCTCGAAACCGCGCCAGTCGGCCTGTTGCAGCTGGCCGTAACGCTTGATGAAACCGGCCTCGGCGAACTCGGCCCATGAGGGTTCGAATTCGGTCGTCCACTCGTTACGCAGCCAGCCTTCCAGACCGCTGATGACGCCTTGATAGGAGGCATAAAGCGCTTTGACATGCTCAGCGGAAACATTCGGGAAGAAGGTGATGCGATAACGCAGGCTGCGTTCGCACTCGCGGATTTCGAGGATGCCGCTAGGGCCGATCTCGTCATAAACCGGCTTGCCGAACGTACCGTCAGTGTTCAAAGGCTCAAGCATCACCGGGGTGTTGCCGATCGGCACGAACCGCGCAGCGTCGAACATGTGCACGAGGGTCAGGGGACCCGCTGCCGGGCATGCGGCGACGGTCGAGCTGACAGGGGTGGTGGAGTTTTTCGGCGCGACCAGGCGAACGTCGTGCCCCACCTTGAACACCTGCTCGATATCCAGCGCCTTGCCGGTCCAGAAACTTTCGGCCCAGGCGTCGTAGTCATTGAGGCAAAGCCGGAAGTCAGCGAACAGCGCTTCGACATCCGGCCGCTCGGGGTCCATGGCGGCAACCACCAGCAGGCCGATGGCGTTATTCAAGGCCAGTACCTTGTCAGGTACGAACATTCGCAGTCCCTCGCGCAGATCAAGTTTGAGCGCGGGACTTTGCTTGGGATCAACGGGTAAAGAAGTCGGGAAAGGAGGCGTTTTATGTAGGGAAAATCGCTAAATGACGACGAGCACTTTTTGTATCTGTCAGGGATTGCCCGTTGCTCGATGGCCGCCGCGCTCGCTATGCTGCTGAATCCTTTAATCGATCACGGACCCGGCCGCACCTGAGCCGCCTCTGGGATGTCATTAGAAAACGGATCAGATGCGATGAATGCACCGCTGAATGAATACGGCCCGATCAAGGCCGTGATTTTTGATATGGACGGCTTGCTGCTGGACACCGAGGGCATTTATACCGAGGTCACGTCCATGATTGCCGAGCGCTACGGACGGGTCTTCGACTGGAGCATCAAACAGAACATCATCGGCCGTGGCGCAGGTGATCTGGCGCGGTACGTGGTCGAGGCTCTGGACTTGCCGATCACCGCCGAAGAGTTTCTGGTGATCCGCGAACCGCTGATGCGCGAGCGTTTTCCGCAAGCGCTGGCGATGCCTGGCGCCGAGGAATTGGTCAGGCACTTGAAAGCCAACAACATTCCGATCGCGGTCGGCACCAGTTCTTCGCGTCAGTCGTTCGGCCAGAAAACCACCTTGCACCGCGATTGGTTTGCGCTGTTCGACTTTGTCGTGACGGCCGATGACCCTGAAGTGGGCGCGGCCAAACCGGCGCCGGACATCTTCCTCACGGCGGCGCGGCGCCTGGGCGTTGCGCCCGAAGACTGCCTGGTGTTCGAAGACTCGCCGTTCGGTGTCACGGCGGCGAAAGCGGCGGGGATGACGGCGATTGCGATTCCCGACGCGGCGATGGCTGACGAAAAGTATGCGCATGCCGATGGCATTCTTCGTTCGTTGAAGGCGTTCAAGCCGAGTGCTTGTGGTTTGCCAGCCCTCGAATGGGCTTGAAGTAAAAAGTGTGGGGGCGAGCCTGCTCGCGAAAGCGGAAGGTCAGACGACATCAATGTCGCCTGACGCACCGTC
>NZ_JASCOM010000113.1:0-19320 GCF_029959925.1 Pseudomonas sp. PS02303 | reverse complement strand
CGATAAGGCGGCACATCCAACATCTCTGTTGTTTGATGCACCGCTATCGCGAGCAGGCTCACTCCTGCAAGGTTTTGCGTTAGTTCTTGGAAACCTCGCCAACTGGCAGCTTTTCCTTGCTGCGCCAGTGCGGCAGCGAGTTCCAGTAACGTTGGCCCTTGGCGTCGTCGTACATGCCTTCCCAGCGGGAGATGACCAGCACGGCCAAGGCATTGCCGATCACGTTCAAGGCAGTACGCGCCATGTCCATGATGCGGTCGACACCAGCGATGAAGGCCAGGCCTTCCAGCGGAATACCCACGCTGCCCAAGGTGGCCAGCAGCACTACGAAGGACACGCCCGGTACGCCGGCGATGCCTTTGGACGTCACCATCAGGGTCAGCACCAGCAGCAATTGCTGGCTGATCGACAGGTCGATGCCGTACAGCTGGGCAATGAAGATCGCCGCGATGCTCTGGTACAGGGTCGAGCCGTCGAGGTTGAACGAGTAACCGGTCGGCACCACGAAGCTGCAAATGGCTTTCGGCGCGCCGTAGGCTTCCATCTTCTCGATCACGCGCGGCAGCACGGTTTCGGAACTGGCGGTGGAGTAGGCCAGCACCAGCTCATCCTTGAAGATGCGCATCAGCTTGATCACCGAGAAGCCAAACATCCTGGCAATCAGGCCGAGAATGACAAAGGCGAAGAAGGCGATGGCGACGTAAACCAGGATCACCAGTTTGGCCAGCGGTATCAGAGAAGCGAAACCGAAGTTGGCCACGGTCACCGCGATCAGTGCGAACACGCCGATCGGGGCATAGTTCATGATCATGTGGGTGACTTTGAACATGCTCTCGGATACGCCCTGGAACATCTTCACCAGCGGCTCGCGCAGGTCCGATTGCAGGCTCGACAGACCGAGGCCGAACAATACGGAGAAGAAGATGATCGGCAGCATTTCGCCGCGGGCCATGGCCGCGAAGATGTTCGACGGGATCAGGTTGAGGATGGTTTCGATGAACGCATGTTCATGCTGAACCTCGGCAGCTGTGGCCTGGTACTTGGAAATATCCACCGTACCCAGGGTGCTCATGTCGATGCCGGTGCCCGGATGGAACACGTTGGCCAGCACCAGACCGACCACGATGGCGATGGTGGTGACGATCTCGAAGTAAATGATGGTCTTGAGGCCGATACGCCCGAGTTTCTTCGCATCGCCTACGCCAGCGATGCCGACGATCAACGAGGAGATGACGATCGGGATCACGATCATCTTGATCAGACGGATAAAGATATCGCCTGCCGGTTGCAGGACGTTGCTGATCCACCAGGCTTTTTCGGCACTGAAATGGTTGAGCAGCGCACCGATTGCTATCCCCAGAACCAGACCGATGAGGATCTGCCAGGCGAGGCTGAGCTTTGCCTTCTTCATATCTTTACCCTTACTTGCGTTTGACTCAGGCGAATGCAAGAACTGGAACGCTCGTGGCGAAAAAGTCTGCGCATCTGCCCCCGTATAAGGTGCCCCGGAGCGCTTTGTTTCGGCTCTCTGGCAGGCGAAAAAAGGCGCAACTATTCCGATGCAAGGATGCGACGTCTAATGCCGTAAACGCCTACCCTATGCCGAATCGGCATGAGCTTTTTTAATTGAAACTCGCGTCCCAACCGGTTCGAATACGACATTTCGGCAGGCATAAGTGCCGTGAACCGGCCATTTCAGAGGAGGTTGGTTGTTTTTTAAACAGTTGAATTCATGACGAAATTTCGGAAAAAGCTTACGTTTGGCAGCGAAAACTCTTCTGCCGAAAGTCGAAGGTTTCTCGATATACGGTCGTGAAGAAACACCGCGAAACGGTTTTGTGGGGAATATGCAGCAGGGGGAATAGGGTGCAGTGCTCTAGATCAACGCTTTGCACGTTGAAGCTCTTCGCAAGTCCGTCCAGCCACTCTGGACTGGCGAACTTGCGTCGCAGCTTTATTACCTGACCCGGCCCTTGCGCAGACACTCCATGTGCCCGTAGGTCACTCCGACCCTGAAACGGTCAGAACGTCCCGACCCCTTGGTCATGCGTCTACCTTCCTCGGGTAGCGCACTGGAAAGAAGCGATGCTGCTCCTTTCGTGTTTCAAACTCAGTACCAGTTCGGATCTTTCTTGAGCTGTTCCATCAACATGTCCTGCATGCCTTGGTTCGGTTTCCCGAGGAAGCGGTAGTCGGCATGTCGCGTTGGCGACTTGTCGGCCGGCAATCCTGCAGGTACTTCGACCAGCATGGCGTAGGCGTCCTGTTTGTCGAAGCTGAAAGCCACGATCAAGCGCTTGCTCAGGCACGTCGGTTGCGTTTCGCAAAGCGGCCCGACCAGGTACTTGTCGCCATCCTCTTCAACAGCATTCATTTGCTCGGCATCGCCAGACAGGTTCATCACCCATTCCGGCAGTCGTTCTTCCTTTTTAACGACTTTAGTCCACGTTTCACGGTACTGCGGGTCCGAATTCAATAATTCGCTGGCCCGCGTCTGGCCGTCATTGGCCGCCATCGCCATGGCACTACCGCCCAGAAGCAGGGCGGCTGCCAGTGTCTTTAACAAAACGCTCATGTTCAGCCTCGACCGCGACGGCCAAAGAAGAAGGAAGCAATAAACATCACCAGGAACACGACAAAGAGAATCTTGGCGATACCCGTGGCGGTGCCCGCGATACCACCGAAGCCCAGTACTGCAGCAATGATGGCAATGATCAAGAATGTGATTGCCCAGCTCAACATGGTGATTCTCCTTACGCTTCTATATTAGAGGTGCAGCTTGTGTTGCTTTTCCCGGCGCATTGAGCGCGCCAAGTCCGGTTGCTCAGAACACCCAACGTTCCTGACGGGGCATCTCATCCACAGGCTGCGCCTGGTCGACGTCCATCATTCGCATCGGTGCGAGGTCAGCCTGGCTGCTGCTGACGGCGCTGAAATGGGTCTGGGTAGCACGTTGAATCGACAGGTGCGGAGCCTCTGGTTGCTGGCTCTGTTCCCAAAGCAGGAACTGCTGACCTGCGATCAGCGTGATCAGCAGCGCCAGAATGCCAAACAGTCCTTGTTGGATATGCAAAGGCGAGATACGCAATTGGGCGACACGTTGGCGATTCATCCTGAAACTCCTCCCACTCTGGTGGTGATCTTGTTTAGTGGGCGTCGATTCAAAATGGCCCTGGTTATCTAGACTATTGCAGCCTGCATGCCAGCTTTTTCAAAGAAAAAAATCGTTTTAAATCAATATGTTAGATCTGACGTATAAATCATGACGGACGCATCCTGCACGATGGGCCGTGCAGGGTCGTGCGTATTGCACGATCGTTTCCCGGCAACTTTGATTATTTTTGAATTGAGAGGAGGGCGCGGATGTCAGAAAAGAACGCAGGTAATCGCCTCAACGGCGATTTTTGTGCAAAAAACCAGAGAAATCAGTCCATTAGCTAATGGATGAGTAGAGAGCTACCCTGCCATGGCCGGAATGGATCAGAATCAACCATGCAACTTGCCCGATTTTTCCGGGACTAACTCAAGATTATTCATTAAAGGAGCGCAGGAACATGGAATCAGCCACTGAGCATCAAGGCCGCATTCTGCTGGTGGATGACGAATCCGCCATTCTGCGAACCTTCCGCTATTGCCTTGAAGATGAAGGCTATAGCGTCGCCACCGCGAACAGTGCAGCGCAGGCCGATGCGTTGCTGCAACGTCAGGTGTTTGATCTGTGCTTCCTCGATCTGCGCCTGGGTGAAGACAATGGCCTGGATGTGCTGGCTCAGATGCGCATTCAGGCACCCTGGATGCGGGTGGTGATCGTCACCGCTCACTCGGCTGTCGACACCGCCGTGGATGCGATCCAGGCCGGTGCCGCCGACTACCTCGTCAAACCTTGCAGCCCCGACCAGTTGCGTCTGGCCACCGCCAAACAGCTGGAAGTTCGGCAACTCTCGGCACGGCTGGAAGCCCTTGAAGGCGAAGTGCGTAAACCCAAGGACGGACTGGATTCCCATAGCCCGGCCATGAAAGTGGTTCTCGAAACCGCACGGCAGGTCGCCAGCACTGACGCCAACATTCTGATTCTCGGCGAGTCCGGTACCGGTAAAGGTGAACTGTCCCAAGCCATCCATGGTTGGAGCAAACGCCAGAAGAAATCCTGCGTCACCATCAACTGCCCGTCGCTGACGGCGGAATTGATGGAAAGTGAACTCTTCGGCCACAGCCGCGGCGCCTTCACCGGTGCCAGCGAAAGCACCTTGGGTCGGGTCAATCAAGCGGACGGCGGCACCTTGTTTCTCGACGAGATCGGCGACTTTCCCCTGACGTTGCAACCCAAGTTGCTGCGTTTTATCCAGGATAAGGAATACGAGCGCGTGGGTGATCCCGTGACCCGCCGCGCCGATGTGCGCATCCTCGCCGCGACCAACCTGAACCTCGAAGACATGGTGCGCGACGGCCGTTTCCGTGAAGACCTGCTCTATCGCCTGAACGTCATCACCTTGCACTTGCCGCCACTGCGCGAGCGCCGGGAGGACATTCTGAACCTGGCCGACCGTTTCCTGGCGCGTTTCGTCAAGGAGTACGCGCGTCCGGCACGTGGCTTTAGCGACGAGGCTCGCGAAGCGTTGCTGGGTTACCGCTGGCCCGGCAACATCCGCGAACTGCGTAACGTGGTGGAGCGGGCGAGCATTATCTGCCCTCAGGAACGGGTCGAGATCAGCCACTTGGGCATGGCCGAGACCCCGACCAACAACGCTCCTCGAATCGGTGCGGCGTTGAGCCTGGATGAATTGGAGAAAGCCCACATCGGTGCCGTCCTCGCCACCGCCGATACCCTCGATCAGGCGGCCAAGACACTTGGCATCGATGCCTCGACCCTGTATCGCAAACGCAAGCAGTACAACCTGTGAGCCGGCAATGAAACTGGCGATGAAGCTGCGTACTCGGCTGTTCCTGAGTATTTCGGCGCTGATTACCGTGGCGCTGCTCGGGCTCTTGCTCGGGCTGGTCAGCGTGATGCAGATGGCTGGCACCCAGGAAGTGCTGGTTCGCAACAACTTTGTCACGCTGGACCTGGGCTTGAAATTGCGTCAGGCCTTGGGCGATCAACTGATGATCATGATCGACGAAAATCCCGATCCCGCAGCCTTCCAGGCCTCCAGGCAGCACTACCTCGAGCTGCTTGACGAAGGCATTACCCTTCAGCAATCCGGCAATGGCGGCTACGGTTTCACACAGGCGAAGGCTGACTACCTCGACTTTCTTCAGGCCTACGATCAAACACAAGCCTCGGTGCCCGTATTGACCGGCAACGAGGCGCTGTTGGAAAAATTCAATACCCTGCGCAGCGGTCTCGTCTCCGAACAAAAGCGTTCCCTGGATAACATCAATGACATCGAACGCCAGGCCCGGGAACGCGCGTTGCTGATTGCCGGGCTGCTCGGTTTGATAGGGCTGGCCGTGCTGATCATCGGGTTCGTGACCGCCCATGCAATCGCCCGGCGGTTTGGCGCTCCGATTGAAGCGTTGGTCCAGGCTGCCGACGACATCGGCCAGGGTAATTTCGAGGTGACACTGCCGGTTTCCTCCGCCGAGGAAATGAACCAGCTGACCAAGCGCTTCGGCATCATGGCAGAGGCGCTGCGTGAGCATCAGGCGATGAACATCGACGAGCTGCTCGCCGGTCAGCAGCGTTTGCAAGCGGTACTCGACAGCATCGACGATGGGTTGTTGATGATCGATCGCGAAGGGCATCTGGAACACCTCAACCCCGTGGCCCAGCGTCAGTTGGGGTGGGACACCGACCGACTCGGTCAAGGGCTGGGCACAGCGCTCGATCGTCCTGAACTGGATGAGCAACTGCAATTGGTGCTGCGCGGCGGGACCCTGGAGCGGGCGCCGGAAGACCTGAGTATTGAGGTCGACGGTGAGTCGAGGTTACTGACCTACAGCCTGACGCCTGTCAGCCATACGCAGGGCCACATTCTTGGCGCCGTGATGGTGCTGCATGACGTCACAGAACAGCGTGCATTCGAACGGGTGCGCAGCGAGTTCGTCTTGCGCGCCTCCCATGAGTTGCGCACCCCGGTGACCGGGATGCACATGGCCTTCGGGCTGTTCCGCGAACGGGCGAAATTTCCTGAAGACTCTCGCGAAGCCGATTTACTGGACACCGTGAACGAAGAAATGCAGCGCTTGATGCAGCTGATCAACGACCTGCTGAATTTCTCGCGCTACCAAAACGGGTTGCAGAAACTCACGCTGGCGCCTTGTTCCATTGAAGAGTTACTGGAACAGGCTCAGGCACGCTTTGCCGGGGCTGCGGCGCAGAAGGGTATTGAGCTGCGGGTGGAAGTGCAGGGGCCGTTACCCCGATTGCAGGCCGACCAGGCGCAATTGGACCGGGTGCTCGATAACCTGATCGATAACGCTTTGCGTCATACCGCCCAGGATGGACTGATACGTTTGCAGGCGCGGCGCCATGGCGAGCGAGTGATCATCAGCGTTGAAGACAACGGTGAAGGCATTGCCTACGGTCAGCAGGGGCGGATCTTCGAGCCCTTCGTCCAGGTCGGACGCAAGAAGGGCGGTGCCGGGCTTGGTTTGGCGTTGTGCAAGGAAATCGTGCAGTTGCATGGCGGGCGAATGGGCGTTTATTCGCGGCCGGGACAGGGCACGCAGTTCTACATGGCGCTGGCAGTGTAGACCCAGCAGTCTGCTCAGGCTTCATCATCCAGGCGTCGATTGCTCAATCGGCGCCCACGGGTAATCAGTTCGATGAACTGCACGGCGCTCAGTGCGTGGGCGAACAGCCAGCCCTGACCATACTTGACGCCTTCGCTGCTCAGAAACGCCGCTTGGGCTTCGTGTTCTATGCCCTCGGCAATCACCCTGAGTTGCAGGGCTTGGGCCATATGAATGATGTGCGGTGCCACGCCGCTGCTGGCGGCATCATGGCCCAGCGCATCAATGAACGCCTTGTCGATTTTCAGGCAGTCCACCGGCAGGGTTTGCAGGTAGGCGAGGCTGCAATAGCCCGTGCCGAAATCATCGATCAGCACCTGATGCCCGACATCGCGCAAGGCTTGCAGGTTTTCCCTGGCCACCACTACATCGATCAAGCCCCGCTCAGTCACCTCAAAGGCAATCTGCTTTGCCGCGACCCGGTGCAAGGTCAGTAGGCGTGCCATCACCTGGCCGATACGCGGCACCATGACGTCGCAAGCTGCAAGGTTGACGGAGATGTACAACTGCGGATTGGCGCGTAGCAGTTGCCCCAGTTGTTCGAGAAGTCGCTGCAATACGAAGTCGGTCATCTGGCGGATCTGGCCGGTGTTTTCCGCCATCGGGATAAACAGGTCGGGGCTGGTCAGCGTGCCGTCCGGCCTTCGCCAGCGCAGCAAGGCTTCGGCCCCGACACAGTTGCGGCTGTCGAGATCGAAGATCGGCTGATACAACACCTGCAATTCGCCCCGTCGAATGGCGCCGTTCAGTTCAGCGTCCAGTGACTGACGCTGGCGCACCAGCAGAAACACCATGAAACCGACCAAGGCACTCAGCGCCAGACTGGCCGGCAGAAGCCACCACCACACGGCTGGCACATGCATGTTCGTGCGTGGGGTGATCAGCACCAATTGGTATTCGGGGTTGTTGGTGGGCATGCGGTAAATCAAGCGGGTTTGTGTTACCTGCAGCGCATCGCGGCTTTCCAGGGGCCAGAATTCCGTGGGCGGCCAGGCCTGTGCGGCACCGAGGACAGGAATCGCACGAGTGCCATGGGAGAGCACCACCAGCAGGCTACTGCCCGGGGAGAGATCGACCATGTCGGTCAAATGGCCGCGAGAGGTAGCGACCCGAAAGTTGCCGCGTCCCAGCATCAGCGCAGCACGGTTTTCATCGGGTTCGGTGGTGGTGTTCAGCCAGTAGCTGTAGGTGGGGCCCTTGATGTCCGGTGGTCGACTCAGCGATAGCCCTTCCTGGCGAGGTCGATTCGAGCAAATCCGCGAGGCGTCCATATAGGCAGCTTCATAAACGAATCGGTAATTGAAGCTGACCTGTTGCAAGGTTGCGATCATTTCATCATCGCAGCCACGCAGGGGCTGGGCTTCCAGATCGTCGAGGCTTTCGCGTAGCTGCCCGAATAGCTGTTCAAGCCGGGCGAGGAAACGCTCGCCCTGGGCATTCATTTCCTGGCTTTCCCGCTGCTCCACTTGATGCATCGCCAGAAACAGGCTGGCGGTCATCAATAGCGTTGCACTCAAGGCAGCAGCCAGCGTCGCCAAAAACCAAGGGCGATAGAACCAGCTACGGAGCGTCTCTCGAGCTACAGCCATTATGGATATCCGAAGAATTACCAATGAGTTATAGCTGCTGATTGAGAAAAAGCCCTTACCGTCGGGCGGCCGTCATTATTTTGTCTGATTCAAAACTTGTAGAAGCGCCGCCGTCTGAGCGTCAGGAGTGCCATCGAATCGAGCGGGGCGGAAATGCATTTGAAAGGCCGCCAGTACATGGCGCGTAGCGACATCAAGCTCGCCCGTTTGTGGCGTGGCATAACCCAGTCGGGCCAGCTGTCCCTGATACCAGCTGATGCTCGGCAGTTCTGCTGCGAACTGGGTTTGCTGGCGTGCGACGGCCTGCTCGTTGGGCCAGACGCCTATGCCTTCGCCGGCCAGGCGCTTCCAGGGGAACAGCGGGCCGGGATCGAGCTTGCGCAGTGGCGCGATGTCGCTGTGCCCGATGATGGAACGAGGGTTGATGTTGTAACGCTTGCTGATGTCTTTGAGCAGGAAGATCAGCGACTGAACCTGATCTTCACTGTAGGGATACCAAAGGCGGCCCGTCGGAGTGTCTTTGAAGCCAGGATTGACGATCTCGATGCCGATGGAGCTGGAGTTCAGCCAGGTCCGGCCTTGCCATTCGCTTTCGCCTGCGTGCCAGGACCGAAGATTTTCATCCATCAGCTTATAGATGGTGGCGCCTTTGTCGTCACCGATCAGGTAGTGACTGCTGACCTCGCCGTGGGTCAGCAATTGCAGGGAGCGCTCGAGGGAGGCGGAGGTGTAATGCACCACCACGAACTGAATACGACTGTCGTGATTGGCTGAAGGGTGGCTGGTGTCGATCCGCGGGCCGCTGGCACAACCGGCCAACAGGAGCAGCGATGTAAAGAGGGCAAGACATTTCATGGCAGGAGGTAGTACACGCAAGTCAGTAATGCAACAGTGTAACGTACTGACTTGCGCGCAGAGGGCAAAAGCGCTGTTTTAAATAAAATGGAACAATTGGCTGTCAACCAGCCTCGACGCGATTGCGACCAGCATTTTTCGCACGGTATAGCGCCTGATCGGCTCTTTTAAGCACCAGGTCGCTGTGTTCTCCGGGTTTGAATGCCGTGAAACCTATGGAAATGGTGATAGTTACCCGCTCGCCCTTGAAGTGAAAAGGGCAGGCTTCAATCGATGCGCGCAAAGTATCCAGCAGTTGTGCGCCATTTATCGGTGACGTGTCGGGCATCAGCAAGACAAACTCCTCACCCCCGAACCGCGCAATGAAATCCGTCCCGCGCAGGCGTTTGCGCAACACGCTGGCAATGATTTTCAGCACTTTGTCACCTGCCAGGTGACCGTAGTTATCGTTGATGCGTTTGAAGTGGTCGAGGTCGAGCATCGCCAGCAACAGGATATTGCCGTGTTGCTGCCATTCGCGGACTTCGTGTTCCAGCCGCTCACTCCAGGCCGCGCGATTGGGCAGGCCGGTGAGGGGATCGAGCAGCGCTTTCTGCCGTTGTTCTTCAAGGTGTTCGCGGTAGCCCAGCGCTTCCTGTTCCATGTGCGCCACGCGTTCGGCCAGGCTTTGCAACCGAGCCGCGACTTCCTGCTCACGTTCGTCGCGCTGTTTCTGGTGTTGATCCATGGTGCCGAGCAGGCCTTCGAGGCGGTTCTCCAGGACGTGCTTGAGGTCGTCCAGGTCCGCCGCTTCTTGCACGCTGCTCTGCAGGCCGTCGACTTGCTCGCGAATCTGCGTATCCATCTCGCGTGCAGCCGAGCGGTTGTCGGCATGGCCGTCGCTGGCAGCTTGCAAGTTGCTCTGGAACGATTCGAGACGTTCGTTGAGTTGTTGCAGGTACGCTTCGAATTCGTGCTGGCCGCTGTCGGTGATCGCCAGCATCAACGTCGCCAGATCATCGAGGATCGGGATCAGTTCGTACCAGTTCAACCCGTTTTGCAGACGATCACGCATCGCTTCGGCTTGTGGTCGATGGCGTTCGGGCAGCGTCAGGTCGTCGAGCAGGCCAAGGAGCGTGTCTTCGATATGCTTGGCGACTGAACTATAGGACGGCTCGGGTGAGTCGGGCAGGGCGTAGAGAACTTCCTCTGGCGCCAGGTGCTCCGCCTCGATGGTCACCGGGGTCAGTTCATCCGGGTTGACTGTCTGTGGCTCTTGCTCGGCTGGCGTTGGATCTATCGGTTGTTCGATGTTCGGCTGGGTCTGTGGCTCTACCGCTTGCGCAGATGCAGTCTCTGACTGAAGCACAGGCGGGACAAACACCACCAATTCCGGAGCAGGTTCCGTTGCCTGTACTTCCAGTGATTCAGGGATCGCAGCGGCAGGTTGGACGTCGATGACCGTTGGCTGTTCGACTGGCGGATGCTCCACCGCGGGTGCGAGATCAACCGTTGCCGGCGGGGTCTCGGCAATCGGTTCGACAGTTTGCAGGGGCGCCGCTTGCACCGCAGGAACGGTGGCCTGCGGGGTGGCTTCATCCGCTTCCCGGTTACCAAACAGGCGCTGCAGAAAACCGGGGCGATCAGGTTCTGCCGGGTTATCCAGTTGACGTAAGGCTTTGCCTTGCAGGCCACTCAGTTCGCTGAGCAGCAACGGAATCTCACGGGCCTGACTGACTCGACCATCCAGTTGTTTGGCAAAGTTCTTCAGCGTCCGGCTGACTTCTCGAGGCAGTGGCAGTGTTTGCAGCTGAGTCACCAGCGCAGTCAATGCGGCGCTGGTCTGGTTGACCCGGGTTTCCCGGCGCTGCTCGGAGTCGAGTACGGCTTTTTCCAGGCGTGGAAGCAGGGCGGCCAGACCGGCGTCCATGTCATCGGTGCGCACGACTTCGCGCATTTCCTTCATGCACTGGTCAACGGCGCGATCGGTGCCTTCTGCGGCCAGGGTGCTGCGCACCAGCCCACGGCGCAGCAAGTCGAGCCGGGCATCCCATCGGCGTTCGAGCTTTTCCTGTTGTTCGATGCTTTTAAGGTATTTCTCTTTCCAGCGCTGTGTTTCGTCGCTCATTCATGGGATCCGCGAAGGGGCAGGACTCAACGCGGGGAATGCATCGGCCGTGAGCGAACCCGGCAGACGAATCTCTACCGCGACGGGCAGGTGATCTGAAATCGGTTGTGCCAGCACCTCGACCTTTTCAAGGGTCAGTGTGGGGCTGAGCAGAATATGGTCGAGGCAGCGCTGCGGGCGCCAGCTGGGGAAGGTCGCTTCCAGTTGCGGTGCTAGCAGACCTAGGTCACGCAACGGGGAGTTCTGCAGCAAATCACTGGCGTGGGTGTTCATGTCGCCCATCAGCACCTGGTGTTTGTAACCGCCGATCAACTCGCGGATGTAAGCCAGTTGCATGCTGCGAGCCCGGGCACCCAGCGCCAGGTGCATCATCACCACCACCAGCGCCTCCGGACCTTCGCCGAAACGCACCAGAATCGCCCCGCGGCCCTTGGGCCCCGGCAGCGGATGATCTTCGATTGCCCACGGGCGCAGGCGGCTGAGCACGCCATTGCTGTGCTGGCCGAGGCGACCGAGATTGCGATTGAGTTGTTGATACCAGTAGGGAAAGGCGCCGAGCTGCGCCAGGTGTTCAACCTGATTGACGTAGCCTGATCGCAGGCTGCCGCCATCGGCTTCCTGCAAGGCGACCAGATCGAAGTCGCCCAGCAGATTGCCGATCTTTTGCAGATTATCGGCACGCCCGGTGTGCGGCAGCAGATGCTGCCAGCCTCGGGTCAAGTAGTGCCGATAGCGCTCGGTACTGATGCCGACCTGGATATTGAAACTGAGCAAGCGCAGACGGCTGTCTGCGGGCAATCCCGTCGATTCCAGGTGATGCTCGTTGACCCGCGGATCATGCAGGCCAACGACACGTTCAGTTCCCCAGCGGCGCATGGCGGGCCCCGCGCTTAGTTGGCGACGGCCTTGGTTGCCGCTCGCTCTTTGGCTACCAGTTGGTCGGCCAGTTTCAGCGCTTGTTCGGCGCCGCCGGCAGAACCGATGTCAAAGCGATACTTGCCGTTGACGATCATGGTAGGCACGCCGGTGATTTCATATTTCTTGGCCAGTTCTTTGGCTTTGTTGATCTGGCCCTTGATGGCGAAGGAGTCGAAGGTGGCCAGGAACTTGTCCTTGTCTACGCCTTGAGTGGCCAGGAAGTCGGCCATGTCGTCTTTGTCGGTCAGTTTCTTGTGTTCTTTCTGGATTGCGTTGAATACCGCAGCGTGAACCTTGTTCTCTACGCCCATCGCTTCAAGGGTCAGGAACATCTGGCCGTGTGCGTCCCATGGGCCGCCGAACATGGCAGGGATACGGACGAAGTTCACGTCGGAAGGCAGTTTCTCGACCCAAGGGTTGATCACCGGTTCAAAAGCGTAGCAATGCGGGCAGCCGTACCAGAACAGCTCCACGACTTCGATCTTGCCAGGCACGGCGACCGGAACCGGATTGGTCAGTTCGACATAAGGGGCGGCGGGTGCTTCGGCGGCTTGGGCAGTCATGCCGAACAGGCTGGCAGCGACGAGTGCGGCGCTGATGATCAGATTACGCATGCTTTACTCCTGGACAATTTGGTCGCCTCGCGCGACCTGTTTTCAGACAGGTCCTAGCGGGCTTGAGTTCTGTAGTGTAACGGCAGCGGCCACAAAAAAGGGCGGCCTGAGCCACCCTTTTTATACTTGCTGCGACGGATTAATAGAGCGTTAACGTTGCAGGAGATGTACTTCCCGCGGCACGCCCTGTTCGCCGGTCTTAGTGCAGGCCTTGAATGTAGCTGGACACCGCAGCGATATCTTCGTCGCTGAGCTTTTTGGCAATGCTTTGCATTGGTTTGGTATCGCCATCGTTGGCACGACCGCCTTCTTCCTTGCGGAAGTCGGTCAATTGCTTGGCAACGTATTGAGCGTGCTGACCACCCAGATGCGGGAAGCCGGCAGCCGCGTTGCCCTTGCCATCCGGAGAGTGGCAGCCGGTGCAGGCTGGCAGGCCCTTGGCCAGGTCGCCACCGCGGAACAAGGCCTCACCGCGAGCCACGACTTTCGGGTCGGCGGCGCCAACGCTGCCTTTCTGGCTGGCGAAGTAAGCGGCGATATCAGCCAGGTCCTGATCGCTCAGGTTGGTCAGCAGGCCGGTCATTTCCAGAACGGTGCGTTTGCCGGACTTGATGTCGTGCAGCTGCTTGTTCAGATAACGCTCGCCCTGGCCTGCCAGTTTCGGAAAGTTAGGCGCCATGCTGTTGCCATCCGGGCCATGACAGGCGCCACATACTGCGGCTTTCGCCTGACCAGCAGTTGCATCACCTGCAGCATGGGCTACGCCGGAGATCCCCACGGTCAACAGCAGACTCACGATCAATTTGTTCATCAGCTAATCCAACTACGGCTAAGGGTTAAAGAGTTATGGACCGGGATCACTCGCTCATCCACTGGATGATTGCCTGGTAATCCTCGGCACTGCAGTCCATGCACAAACCACGCGGCGGCATCGCCTTGAAACCCTGGGTCACGTGTTGCACCAGCGTCCCCATACCTTTCGCCAACCTCGGCGTCCAAGCTTCCTGGTCGCCCTTTTTGGGCGCCATGGGTAGTTGGCCGGAATGACAGGCACCACAAACACGGTTGTACACAGCTTCCGGATCCTGTGTAGCCTGAGCGCTGTAAAGCGGCATCAAGACACCGGCAGCTAGCAGCCATTTCGTCATAAAACGACCTTTTCAGGGTTGAGAGCGTTCTGCGTTCTAATGCGCAATCAAGGTCAATCGCTCTCGTGAACTTCATCCTACGCTGGGACAAAGCGCACACAAAATCTGCGGCATTATATACTGGCGTCACTGAAACGGAAACGACACCGCTTGCCGCGTCCATTCCCGGCGCCGCCCACATCGGAAATCCCATGCAACTCAAGAACCCCATCCTCGGCCTGTGCCAACAGTCCACCTTCATGCTCAGCGCTGCCAAAGTCGATCAATGTCCCGACGACGAAGGCTTTGAAGTGGCCTTCGCCGGGCGTTCCAACGCCGGCAAATCCAGCGCGCTGAACACCCTGACGCACGCTAGCCTGGCGCGAACCTCGAAAACTCCGGGTCGCACGCAGCTCTTGAACTTCTTCAAGCTAGACGATGATCGTCGTCTGGTCGACCTTCCGGGTTACGGTTACGCGAAAGTGCCTATCCCGTTGAAGCTGCACTGGCAGCGTCACCTGGAAGCTTATCTGGGTGGTCGCGAGAGTCTGAAAGGCCTGATTCTGATGATGGACATCCGTCATCCAATGACCGATTTCGACCTGTTGATGCTCGACTGGGCCGTCGCCAGTGGCATGCCGATGCACATTTTGCTGACTAAAGCTGACAAGCTGACCTATGGCGCGGCGAAAAACGTGCTGCTCAAGGTTCAGGCAGACATCCGCAAAGGATGGGGCGATGCGATTAGCATCCAGCTGTTCTCGGCGCCAAAGCGCATGGGTCTGGAAGACGCCTACACTGTATTGGCAGGCTGGATGGAGCTGGCGGACAAAGGCTCCGAGGTTGCGGAGCAATAAATCGCAGGCAAAAAAAACCCCGGACTTCTTATGGGGAGGGGGAAGTTCCGGGGTTCAAGTTCCGGACCGCTAGGGCGGGGTCCAGATATCTGCCAACACTTAACACAACATAGGAGCATCGAAGGGCTTCACCAGCCATTCAGTAACTCTGAGTGGCAGTTCACAGGTTTAGTTCCGGAGCTTCAGAAACCATTTGTAATAAGTGTGATTTCTTTCCGAAATAAGGGCTCTTGACCCATCTGCCGCGGCACTATGCCGCAGCAGAAAACGCCCTTTCAGACGGCTCAGTGAGCCTCATCCCAGTTATTGCCTACGCCAACCTCGACCAGAAGCGGTACATCCAGCTTCACGGCGTCGCTCATGTGCACGCGAATTTCATCGCGGACCTGGTCGACCAGATCTTCACGCACCTCAAGCACCAATTCATCGTGCACCTGCAGGATGACTTTGGCGTCGAGGCCCGAGGAGGTCAGCCAGTTATCCACCGCCACCATGGCTTTCTTGATGATGTCCGCCGCCGTGCCCTGCATCGGGGCGTTGATCGCCGTGCGTTCGGCGCCTTTGCGCAGGGCGGGGTTTTTCGCGTTGATTTCCGGCAGGTACAGGCGTCGGCCGAAGATCGTTTCGACAAAACCTTGCTCGGCCGCCTGGGTGCGGGTGCGTTCCATGTACGCCAGAACACCCGGGTAGCGGGCGAAATAACGGTCGATGTATGCCTGGGATTGCTTGCGATCAACGCCGATCTGCTTGGCCAGGCCAAACGCGCTCATGCCGTAGATCAAACCGAAGTTGATCGCCTTGGCGCTGCGACGTTGGTCGGTGGTGACGTCGGCCAGTTCCACGCCGAACACTTCGGCGGCGGTGGCCTTGTGCACGTCCAGGTCATTGCGGAAGGCGTGCAGCAAACCTTCGTCCTTGGCCAGGTGCGCCATGATCCGCAACTCGATTTGCGAATAGTCCGCCGCCAGCAGCTTGTAGCCCTTTGGCGCGACGAACGCCTGACGAATCCGCCGCCCTTCGGCCGTGCGGATTGGAATGTTCTGCAAGTTCGGATCGCTGGACGACAAGCGCCCGGTCGCCGCGACAGCTTGATGATAGGACGTGTGAATCCGCCCGGTGCGCGGGTTGATCTGTTCCGGCAGGCGATCGGTGTAAGTGCTTTTCAGCTTGCTCATCGAGCGGTACTGCATCAGCACTTTGGGCAACGGGTAATCCTGCTCGGCCAGTTCCGCCAGGACGGCTTCGGCGGTGGACGCCTGGCCCTTGGCGGTTTTGCTGAGGATCGGCAACCCGAGCTTTTCGTACAGGATCACGCCCAATTGCTTCGGCGAGCCCAAGTTGAATTCTTCACCGGCGATGGCGAATGCCTCACGCTCCAGCGCGACCATTTTGTCGCCGAGCTCGACGCTTTGGATGCCCAGCAGGTTGGCATCGACCAACGCGCCCTGGCGTTCGATTCGCGCCAGTACCGGCACCAACGGCATTTCGATTTCGCTCAGGACTTTGCTCAGGCTCGGAATGGCATTGAGCTTTTCCTGCAAGGTCTGGTGCAGGCGCAGCGTCACGTCGGCGTCTTCGGCGGCGTAAGGTCCGGCCAGTTCCAGCGAGATCTGGTCAAACGTCAACTGCTTGGCACCCTTGCCGGCGATGTCCTGAAAACTCGTAGTGGTGTGGTTCAGGTACTTGAGCGCCAGGCTGTCCATGTCGTGGCGGGTCGCGGTGGAATCCAGCACGTAAGATTCGAGCATGGTGTCGAACGCGATGCCTTGCACGGTGATACCGCAATTCTGGTCGCCACCGATGGCGCAGTTGGCGAGGATGTTCATGTCGAACTTGGCGTGCTGGCCGACCTTGAGTTTGTTCGGATCTTCCAGAATCGGTTTCAGCGCGCGCAGCACGGTGTCGCGATCAAGCTGATCCGGCACACCCATGTAGGAATGGGTCAGCGGGATGTAGGCTGCTTCGTTGGCCTGTACAGCAAACGACAGGCCGACAAGCTGCGCCTGCTGCGCATCGATGCCGGTGGTTTCGGTATCAAAGGCGATCAATTTGGCGTCGTTGAGCTTCTTCAGCCACAGGTCGAAATCGGCCTGGGTCAGGATCGTGGTGTACTTGAGTTCGGTCTCGACTGCGGCTTCTTCGGCCAGCGGAGCGGTGACTTCCTGCCCCGAACGCTTGGCATCACGCTGGTTTTCTTCAAACCAGCTCTTGAATTCGAGCAGGGTGTAGAGCTCGGCGAGTTTGTCGTGATCCGGCCGGCCCATTTGCAGGTCGTCGAGCCCGATGTCCAGCGGCACGTCGATCTTGATGGTTGCCAATTGATAGGAGAGGAATGCCATCTCCTTATGCTCTTCGAGCTTGGCCGGCAGGGTCTTGGCGCCGCGAATCGGCAGGGTCGGGACGATGTCGAGCTGTGCGTACAGCTCGGTCAGACCGCCGTTCACACCCACCAACAGGCCGGAAGCGGTTTTAGGACCAATGCCTGGAACGCCCGGAATGTTGTCGGAAGAATCGCCCATCAGTGCCAGATAATCGATGATCTGCTCGGGAGCGACGCCGAATTTCTCCTTCACGCCCTCCACGTCCAGCGCGCTACCGGTCATGGTGTTGACCAAGGTAATGTGGCCGTCGACCAGTTGCGCCATGTCCTTGTCGCCGGTGGAGATCACCACTGGTCGGTCAGCTGCTGCGCTGCTGCGGGCCAAAGTGCCGATCACGTCATCGGCCTCGACGCCTTCAACGCACAGCAGCGGGAAGCCCAGCGCGATCACACTCTGGTGCAGTGGCTCAATCTGTACGCGCATGTCGTCGGGCATGCTCGGACGGTTAGCTTTGTACTCGGCGAACATTTCGTCACGGAATGTCCCGCCCTTGGCGTCGAACACCACGGCGAACGGACTGTCCGGGTACTGCTTGCGCAGACTCTTGAGCATGTTCAACACGCCTTTGACCGCTCCGGTCGGCAAACCCTTGGAAGTGGTCAGCGGCGGCAGGGCGTGAAAGGCGCGATACAGGTAAGAAGAACCGTCCACCAGGACGAGGGGGGCTTGGCTCATGAGCAGGATCAACCTTTTCGGCGGGTCCGGCGCTAGAATAGCGGGACCGTTGACGACAAAGGGACAAGGTTATCATGCGCACACTAAATCGCCTGTTGCTGGCTGGCTTGTTTGCAACCGTTCCCCTGGCCGTCATGGCGGCGGATGATGCGCCCACACCGGAGCCGGAAGTCACGATCCGCACGGAAGGGGACAAAACGATTCAGGAGTACCGCCAAAACGGTTTCCTGTACGCGATCAAGGTCACGCCGAAGGGCGCACCGCCGTATTTCCTGGTGCGTGCGGATGGGACAGATGCAAACTTCATCCGCTCGGATCAGCCGGATATGCTGATTCCGTCGTGGAAGATTTTTGAATGGAAGTAGTTTCTTAATTTCAATCGGCGCTGGCTCATGCAGCGGCGCCCGTACTGGCAGTTTAAACATGTCTGTGTTCACCCCGCTGGCTCGGCCCGAGCTGGAAACCTTTCTCGCCCCATACGGGCTCGGCCGCCTGCTTGATTTCCAGGGAATTGCCGCCGGTAGTGAAAACACCAATTTCTTCATCAGCCTGGAGCAGGGCGAGTTTGTCCTGACCCTGGTCGAGCGTGGTCCGGTTCAGGAGATGCCGTTCTTCATCGAACTGCTCGATGTGCTGCACGAGGCCGACTTGCCGGTGCCTTACGCACTGCGCACCACCGACGGCGTGGCCTTGCGCGAACTGGCCGGCAAGCCTGCGCTGTTGCAACCACGCCTGGCCGGCAAGCACATCAAGGAAGCCAACGCGCAGCATTGCGCCCAAGTCGGCGAGTTGCTGGGCCATCTGCATCTGGCGACCCAGGTCAACATGATCAAGCGCAAAACCGATCGTGGCCTGGACTGGATGCTGGAGGAGGGCACGCAGTTGCTCTCCCACCTGAATGCCGAGCAGAGTGATTTGTTGCAGCGGGCGCTGGACGAAATCACTCAGCAGAAGACGAAAATCCTGGCGTTGCCACGGGCCAACATCCACGCGGATCTATTCCGCGACAACGCGATGTTCGAAGGCACGCACCTGACCGGGTTGATCGACTTCTACAACGCCTGCTCGGGGCCGATGCTCTATGACGTGGCGATTGCCTTGAATGACTGGTGTTCGGATGACGACGGGCTGATCGACGGGCCGCGGGCGCGGGCGTTGCTCGGGGCCTATGCTGCGTTGCGTCCGTTCACTGCCGCAGAGGCTGAACTGTGGCCGACCATGTTGCGCGTGGCGTGTGTGCGGTTCTGGTTGTCACGGTTGATTGCCGCGGAGTCGTTTGCCGGTCAGGACGTGTTGATTCACGATCCGATGGAGTTTCAGCAGCGGTTGGCGCAGCGCCAGAAGGTCAGTACGCCGCTACCGTTCGCCCTTTAACAGCTTCGCGGGCAAGCCTCGCTCCTACAGGTTTGTGTCGTGCACATTATCTGTGAACGGCACAAATTCCGTATGAGCGAGGCTTGCC
>NZ_JASCOM010000112.1:0-19364 GCF_029959925.1 Pseudomonas sp. PS02303 | reverse complement strand
TGTCAGTCGACATCGATGTTGAATGACACGACGCCTTCGCGGGCAAGCCTCGCTCCTACAGGGGCGGGTGTTTCAGACAGGCACAAAAAAGCCCGACTCAATGGTCGGGCTTTTTCATTCCTGAAGCTGTGCTTATTTAGCACGGCCTTTGTAGGAACCGCCTTCGCGGGTATCGATCTCGATCATGTCGCCGATTTCGATGAAGTCGGCAACCGACAGCTCGGTACCGTTCTTCAGTTTGGCAGGCTTCATCACCTTGCCGGAAGTGTCACCGCGAGCGGAACCTTCGGTGTAGTCAACCTGACGCACGATAGTGGTCGGCAGTTCTACGGAAACCAGACGCTCTTCGAAGAAGATCGCTTCGCAAACATCGGTCATGCCTTCTTCAACGAAAGGCAGAACGGCTTCGATGTCTTCAGCGTTCAGCTCGTACATGGTGTAGTCAGTGGTGTCCATGAACGTGTAGGTGTCGCCGCTGATGAAGGACAGGGTCGCTTCTTTGCGGTCGAGGATTACGTCGTCCAGTTTGTCGTCAGCGCTGTAAACGATCTCGGTCTTGTAACCGGTCAGCAGGTTTTTCAGCTTGGTCTTCATGATCGCGCTGTTACGACCGGATTTGGTGAATTCAGCTTTCTGAACCAGCCAAGGATCGTTTTCGAGACGGATCACGGTACCGGGTTTCAGTTCTTTACCAGTTTTCATTGCGAATATCCGAATTTGGATGGGATTTACAAAAATCTAGGCCGCGTATCATATCCAATTTACATAAAACTGTACCAGCGCCGCGGCAAGATCGGCCTGCAAGGCCTGTTCCAGACACCACGCCTCGGCGTGTTTTTGCAGCTCGGGCCAGTGTTTACGGGTCGCAAGCCAGTGGTCGGACATATCATGACCCGCATTCCACGCACGCCAAAGACCGCTGATCGCCTCGCCGGCAGGCTCGGACAGGCCTTTCGTGTACAGCGTCAGGAAGGCGTCGAGCTTGTCCAGGTGGATGTCTTCGTCCTGCTGATAGATGTGCCAGAGCAGCGGCCGCCCTGCCCATTGCGCGCGGACAAAGGAATCTTCACCGCGCACGGCGTTGAAATCGCAACACCAGAGTACGTGATCGTATTGATCCTGTCGGACGAACGGCAGGATTTGTACGGTCAATTGATCTCGCACATGCAGCGCACCGGCGGCCAATCCGTCGACGCCCAGCCAACGTGCGACATCCCCGAGAATCCGGCCTTCGGGCACCAACAGATGCGTGGGTGTCGAATCGACGGCCATCACGTCCAGCCAACTGGCCAAGCCGCTATTTTCGTAGGCAAATAGCGAGATCAGTTGGGCATTGGGCGCGCGATCAATCCCAAGGCCTTGCAGGAATGCTCGCTGCGCCTCGGGGTCTTGCTGAAACTGCCTGCGACGTTCAAGCAATCCGCTTTCACGCAGCAAGCCGCCCGTGCCTTTCTGAAACCCCGGAAAGAAGAAGTACTTCTGCACATTCTTGTACTTCACCGACGGCAACCCGTGACAACCGATCACCCAGTCTTCGGCGCTCAGGTAGTCGAGGTTCATCCACAGCGGCGGCTTTTCCCGCGAAGCCATGGCGTCCATGTAAGGGCCCGGCAACTGGCAGGCGAACGCGGCGATCACCACATCAGCGGCTTCAGCGGGTTGCCATTCGGTGGGCCACTGACGCACCTCCACACCCTGCTGCCATTGCTGCGTGGCGCTGATGTCGATTTCAGGACAGATACGTTCAAAGGCCCGCAGGTCATCGACCCACAACCGCACCGCCACGGCATGCTCGGCCACCAACTGTCGGGCCAGGCGCCAGGTCACGCCGATGTCGCCAAAGTTGTCGACCACGGTGCAAAAAATATCCCAGCGCCAGCGGTTTTTCACTTGAGGCATTTCAGGCATTCCAGGCTCCCGTTGGCAAAGGCGCCGATTGTCCGCATAAATTACCTCACGCAGAAGAGCCGACGGCGATTAATCTTCGTGCGACAATCGCCATTCGCCCGCGACCACCCGCCAGGAGGCAGCCATGCCCTACCGTCCCGCCCCGCGCCGCCCGTTGCCGATTCAGCTCAATGCGCTGCAATTGACCGGCAGCATTGCCCTCGGTCTGTGGCTTGGATTCCTCGCAATTGCGCTGACCTGCTGGCTCGCCTCGCGCCTGCTGTTCAGCGAGCAACTCGCGCCGGTCGCAGCCGCTGTAGAGCAACTGGCCAAGCCGCCAGTGGTAGTGCAGCCGGTGCCGGACATCCCGGCGCAAAGCCCGCTGTTCGAACAGTACGAAGAGAACCTGCGCAAGAACGAGCAGCAGCAACGCATGGATCAGGCCCGCAGCAGCGGTCGCAACCTGTCCAATCCGAAATGCCAGTTCTGGCTGCAACAGGACCAGACCGCGCCGAGCGAAAAAAGCCGCGCCAATGTCCTGCAATTCTGCGACTGATCATGAATAAGCAAACCGTCCACCAACTGATTCTCGACAAGCTGCGGATTGATCTCGACATCGCCGAACGTGCCGCGCAAACCGCTTACGAAACCGCGACCCACGAAGAAAACATCGCCGAAAACAAGTACGACACGTTGGGGTTGGAAGCGTCTTATCTGGCGGCCGGACAGGCCAGGCGTGTCGAAGAAATCAGACAGTCACTCGTGCTTTGCCAAAACCTGACCTTGCGCCCGTATGACCCACAACGCGGGATCGAAGTGGGCGCCCTGCTCGGCCTGGAAGACGAAAAGGGTCGTGAGCAGTGGCTGTTTCTGGCGCCTGACGCAGCGGGTCTGAAAGTCGATATGGTCGGACAGATGATCACCGTCATCACCCCTCGCTCACCGCTGGGTAAAAGCTTGCTGGGCAAGTTCGAAGGGGACGAGGTAGAGATTCTGGTGGCGGGCGCTCGGCAACAGTCTGCTGTTACCGAGGTGATTTAAAAGGGATCAGTGGACCGGCAGTTCGACGCCGTCGAACAGCTCTTCCAACTCCTGCTTGTTGTGGCACTGAATGGCCTTGGCCATGACTTCGCGGGTCAGGTGCGGCGCGAACTTCTCGATGAAGTCGCACATGAAACCACGCAGGAAGGTGCCACGACGGAAACCGATTTTAGTGATGCTGGATTCGAACAGGTCGCTGGCATCGAGCATGACCAGATCGCTGTCGAGTTTGGCATCGACTGCCATTTTTGCCACGATGCCCACGCCCAGGCCCAGACGAACATAAGTCTTGATCACGTCGGCGTCGGCCGCGGTGAACACCACTTTCGGCGTCAGGCCGCGATGGCTGAAGGCTTCATCGAGTTTCGAACGGCCGGTAAAACCGAACACGTAAGTCACGATCGGGTATTCGGCCAAGGCTTCGAGAGTCAGCTTGGACACCTTGGTCAGCGGGTGGCCCTGAGGCACGACCACGCAGCGGTTCCAGCGGTAGCACGGCATCATCACCAGGTCGCCGAATAGCTCCAGGGCTTCGGTGGCAATGGCGAAATCCACGGTGCCGTCAGCGGCCATTTCAGCGATTTGCATCGGCGAACCCTGGTGCATGTGCAGGGCAACGTCCGGGTACTGCTTGATGAAATTGCTGATCACCGGCGGCAAGGCATAACGTGCCTGAGTGTGCGTAGTGGCGATCGACAGGGTGCCTTTCTTCTCGTTGGAGAATTCCTGGGCGATCTGCTTGATGCTTTCAACCTTGCGCAGGATCTCGCCGGCGGTGGTGATGATGCGCTCGCCGGCTGGGGTGACGCGGGTCAGGTGCTTGCCGCTGCGGGCAAAAACCTCGACGCCCAGTTCGTCTTCCAGCAGACGGATCTGCTTGCTGATGCCCGGTTGCGAGGTGTAAAGGCTTTGGGCCGTAGCGGAAACGTTGAGGTCGTGGTGCGCCACTTCCCAGATGTAGCGCAGTTGTTGAAGCTTCATATGAATCCCTCAAAGCAAGGTAGACGCCACGGGCATCAGCGACGATATATAACTATATTAATGGTTCGAAGAATAAATCTAGAACTTTTTTGTCAAATTGCCACTATCTGTTGTTCTAGCGATCCCCTTGGCGGCGACGTTCAACCAGCGGCACCAGGTAAACCGGCACCCGAGACAGTTGCAACACCCGCGCAGCGGTCCGGCCCAGGGGTGTTTCCGCACCTGCACCATGGCTATGACTACCTACGATCAACAAATCCACGGAGAGTTTCTGCGCCTGGTCGAGAATCACCTGTGACGGGTCACCCTGCAGCACCCGCACCGCTTTGATCCGCTCCAGATCCTGCTCCCCTTCATCCCCCAACTCCTCTCGAAAGCTGTCGAGCACCCGCTGCTCGATATTGGCGATCACCGTATTCAAGCCCTGACTGTGAAACTCGTTCAAGGCCTGCTCATCGAGGTAACTCTGCAGCACTGATTCGGCAAACAACCCCATGGGTTCAACGGCGTGCACCACATACAAATCAGCATTGAATGTCCGCGCCAGCGCCAAGGCATGCTGCATCACCAACGGTGCGTACAGCCCGAGGTCCGTGGCATACAGCATCGAATGAATCATATGACCTCCTCGCGTGCCAACATGGCGGAGATTTGATTCAGCTTAGCAGTGCCTTGGCGAGTGCGACGTGCGGCGTAACGTGTTGAACGGAGGGCTTAAACTTTTTGCTCGTTGCTGATGCCGTGGGGCACGTGGCCGGTGGCGACCACTTCGCGGGCCAGTTCACAATGGCCGGCCTGGTCGTCGAAAAACACATCGGCGGCGAACGCTTCGAGAAACGCCGACTTGGTCAGCCCACCAAGAAACAGCGACTCGTCCAGACGAATGTCCCACTCGCGCAAGGTACGAATCACCCGCTCATGGGCTGGCGCCGACCGCGCCGTCACCAGGGCGGTGCGGATCGGACAGGCGTCATCGGGAAACTCGCGTTGCAACAGATTGAGGGCGGCGAGGAAGCCTTTGAACGGACCTCCGCGCAAAGGCTCGCGGGCCGATTCGCGTTCGCTGGCCTGGAACGCTTCCAGGCCGCCGGACTGATAGATCCGCTCGGACTCGTCGGAAAACAGCACGGCATCACCGTCGAAGGCGATGCGCAACTCATCGCTGGCTGCACGGCTGGCACCGCCCGACAGAATGGTTGCTGCAGCGAATCCGGCATCCAGCGCGCTGCGCACGTCTTCGGCGTGGGTGGAGAGAAACAGGTCGCAGCCAAAGGCCTTGAGGTACGGATAAGGACTGCGCCCGCCAACGAACGCCGCGCGGGAAATCGCCAGGCCATAATGATTAATCGAGTTGAATACGCGCAGGCCGGTGTCGGCGCTGTTGCGCGATACCAGAATCACCTCGACCCGGGCCCGACCGAGGCTGGCGTTCAGATTGAGCAGTTTCTCCACCAACGGAAACGCATCTCCGGGCGCGAGGATTTCGTCTTCGTGCTCGATCTGATATTGCCGGTAGGCTTCGACGCCGCTCGACTCATAAACCTTGTGGCTTTCGTCCAGGTCGAATAGCGCTCGCGACGAGATCGCCAGCACCAGTTTGTCGTCGATAGTCTTTGCCATGCCCTTCCCCCTCAGGTTGATCGACTTACGTGTTGCGTCGATCGATAAAACTCAAGCCGCGATACAAGGCCTCGATTCGCGGCAATTCGCAACCCGCCGCCTTGGCCGCCGCCAGAGGTCGCGCGTAAATTGCCTGCAGTTCCAGCGGTCGTTTGTGCAGAAAATCGTGGTACATGCTTGGCCAATAGTCGGGCATTTTCTCGGTCACCTTGAACAAATGCTCGGCATACCCGGCCGGTATGTCGTGACCGCAAGCGATTGCCCCCTGAACCACTTCGGCCATCAGCGCCTGGATCAGTTCCCGGCTGTCGACATCGGCCATCAACGGCGTGGTGCTGGCCCCAAGCAGAACCGACAGGCCGTTGTAAGGGAT
Organism: Pseudomonas sp. PS02303; assembly: GCF_029959925.1. Lineage (NCBI taxonomy): Bacteria > Pseudomonadati > Pseudomonadota > Gammaproteobacteria > Pseudomonadales > Pseudomonadaceae > Pseudomonas > Pseudomonas sp. PS02303. The sequence goes on along the minus strand of NZ_JASCOM010000112.1, from coordinate 13,462 downwards.
ATTCCAGACCAGCTTTTGCCAGCGTGCCTGGTGCAGATTCGGCATGGCCTGAGAGTCGATGCCGGCCGCGCGGAACAGTCCGGCGCCCTCCTCGACAATCGTCATTCGCGCCTGCTCATCGGCTGCGGGACCGCTGTGGTAGCCAACGTTCACCGCGCCGAGCGCTTGATGGGTTACGACGCCAGGCCCTTCGCGATGGACGCAGATAAAACACAGCCCGCCGAGCAGGTGCAGGGAATCGGGAAGTAACTCACGCAAGCTGTCTTCGACGTCCAGGCCATTTTGCAACAGCAGGACGTTGGCATTCGGCGCGGCGGCCTGGATGATGGCGGGCGCGAGGTCCGTGTTGCTGGTGGTTTTTGCGCCGACCAGCAACCAGTCACAAGCGGGCATGTCCTCAGCAGACGAATAGGCCTGGACCGGGTTCAGCGTCAATGCGCCATGCACCGCACTGTCAACGTGCAGCCCGCGTTCGGCGACCGCTGCAAACTCACTGCGCAACAAGAAGTGCACATCGAACCCGGCACGCGCCAGCATCACCCCGTAGAACCCGCCGATCGCGCCGGTTCCGATAATCCCGATTGTCGGTTTGGCAACTGCCCCCATCATGGCAACTCCTCTGCATGTCGACTGAGCGCCTGGCGCACGGCTTCATTGAGCCCGGTGCTGGTCAGGCGCGACTGTACTGCCCCGAAAAACTCGCCGTCGCGCACTACAAACAGCGCCGGCAAATGAAAAACCTGATAACGCTCGACCAGCCCGCCATTGTCTCCGGCATCGATCCAGCACAGCCGGTCGATCGCCAGATCGAGTCCTGGCAATTGCTCGCGGGCAAAACGGCAACTGGCGCAGCCGACACTGGTGAAAATCACCAGCGACACACCGCTCATCGCCAGCAGCCGTTGGTCGGCGTCGAAATCAGTCAGTTGCAATTCGACCACTATACTGGGGGAAACAATGTCAAATGGCCGACACAGGGAGTTTGTGTTCATGGGACGTTTTTTACCTCACCCTGACGATGTGCCCGTCGAGTTAACGTTGCTCACGCATGAGTGCATTTCGCGGCAACGGCTGCACACTATCAGCCTCGGCGGCATGGCTTGCAATTACCACCGCGCCTGGCGCCACGGTACGGCGCTGGAAGTGCGCATGCCAACGTTGAATCCCGATTTGCGCTATCTGGGTTATGTGGCCTGGTGCCTGCGACGCAAACGCGGTTACCTGGTGGGCATTGCCTTCGTCGACGAACAGATGCTGTTCAGTGCGCGAATGGGCGAGCAGGTTTGCCAGATCGAACGTTATTGCCGCCTGCGTGACGCACACGATGACCTGCAGGATATTCAGGCCCTGGCCCTCGACTGGGTCCAGCAGCATGCCGACGAGTTCTCTCACGACACGGTTCGCAAGGCATTTGCACAGCCTGCGCTGGGTTAGGCAACGCTCTCAATTAGTGAGAATGCCCCTAAAACCAGCGTCTGCCCATTGTCGAGCAGGCGCGTAACGCGCTAAGGTTCGGCTCCCCGACGCGCTTAATTTGCTGTGCTCCGCCGCGCGGGTTCGCTGGCGGCCGGCACCCGTGACCTGACGAGTAAACGATGGCTGATTTACCGATCAACGACCTAAACGTCGCTTCCAACGAGACCCTGATCACTCCCGATCAGCTAAAGCGTGACATCCCTCTGAGCGACGCTGCCCTGCGCACTGTCACCAAGGGCCGTGAAGTCATTCGCAATATTCTTGATGGTACCGACCACCGCCTGTTTGTTGTCATCGGGCCTTGCTCGATCCACGACATCAAGGCTGCCCACGAATACGCCGAGCGCCTGAAGGCGCTTGCGGCTGAAGTGTCCGATACCCTGTATCTGGTCATGCGCGTGTATTTCGAGAAGCCACGCACCACCGTCGGCTGGAAAGGCTTGATCAACGACCCGTACCTGGACGACTCGTTCAAGATTCAGGACGGTCTGCACATCGGTCGTCAATTGTTGCTGGACCTGGCCGAAATGGGCCTGCCGACCGCAACTGAAGCCCTCGACCCGATCTCCCCGCAATATTTGCAGGACCTGATCAGCTGGTCGGCCATCGGCGCGCGCACCACCGAATCCCAGACTCACCGTGAAATGGCCTCCGGCCTGTCCTCGGCAGTCGGCTTCAAGAACGGCACCGACGGCGGCCTGACGGTCGCTATCAACGCCCTGCAATCAGTTTCCAGCCCTCACCGCTTCCTGGGTATCAACCAGGAAGGTGGCGTGTCGATCGTCACCACCAAGGGCAACGCCTACGGCCACGTGGTCCTGCGCGGTGGCAACGGCAAGCCGAACTATGATTCGGTCAGCGTCGCGCTCTGCGAGCAAGCGTTGAACAAGGCGAAGATCAAGCCGAACATCATGGTCGATTGCAGCCACGCCAACTCCAACAAGGACCCGGCCCTGCAACCGCTGGTGATGGAGAACGTCGCCAACCAGATCCTCGAAGGCAACCAGTCAATCATCGGCCTGATGGTCGAAAGTCATCTGAACTGGGGCTGCCAGGCCATCCCGAAAGACCTCGCCGACCTGCAATACGGCGTGTCGATCACTGATGCCTGCATCGATTGGTCCGCTACCGAAAATACCTTGCGCAGCATGCACGCCAAGCTCAAGGATGTGCTGCCCAAACGCGCTCGCACCTGATCACGTTTCGCCGCACACAAAAACGCCGGGCTAAACCCGGCGTTTTTTTGTGTTCGTATTTTAAGGTTACTGGCTCAGCTTGGCGGCATGCCGCTGGTGACGCTCCATGTAGCGCTCGACGTAAGAGCACGATGGAATGACGGTGTAACCCATTTCCTCAGCGTACTCCAACGCCTTCTCGGTCAAGGCTGCCGCAATGCCGCGACCACGCAGCGCGTTGGGCACAAAGGTGCGATAGATATCCAGGGTCTGTTTCCCCAGATCCATATAGGTCAGGTAGGCACGATGACCGTCCACACTGGTCTCGAACTGATGACCAGCCTGGTCATGGTGGATGGACAACGCCTCGCTCATCACTACTCCTCGCGGGTCTTGAATTCTGACCCCTACCTTACCGATGTTTTTCCGGCGAAGGAACATCTACGCCACCTCGTGCCTGAATGGACACCGAGAAGAGCGGCACCGATCTCGCACAACCGAGCACGTATCAAATAGTAGGCACCATTGGCAGAAATGCTCAAGGTACGCTCGTCATCGCGCTCAGTGGCGGGTGCTGCTCCGGGTGACGCAGGGACGGCTCGACCGGAGATATCTGCGGGTCGATAGCCTGAACATTGCCGGATGTTGAGACTTAAGACGAACGCGCGCTCTTAAAGTCACCATCAAGATGGATAAAGATTATGAGAGCCACGGCGCAAAATCCGAACAAAAGTATGGACGAATCCATATAGACAGACTTTAGCCAAGAATGAGAAAAACAGCGGTGAGTGCACGGAACTTTTTTAGGCGGCTCGCTCATCTCGGGCCTCCTGGCTGGATATTTTTTAAACAACGCAGTTAAAAGTTGCTCGAAAAAGAATCAACGCCTACAATTTTTTTTGCTTCTTGCTACACGTCAGTTTACTTACTAGAAGTAATGGGTAGTATGTACGCCGGCTATTTCCTCACTCTGAGGAGACAGCTACTTAATAGAAAGTCCTTGAAGGGGAACACGATGAACAACGTTCTGAAATTCTCTGCTCTGGCTCTGGCCGCAGTTCTGGCTACCGGTTGCAGCAGCGTATCGAAAGAAACCGAAGCACGTCTGACTGCTACTGAAGACGCAGCAGCTCGCTCCCAGGCTCGTGCAGACGAAGCTTACCGTAAAGCTGATGAAGCTCTGGCTGCTGCTCAAAAAGCACAACAGACTGCTGACGAAGCTAACGAGCGTGCTCTGCGCATGCTGGACAAAGCTAGCCGCAAGTAATAATCCTTCGGGGTTGTTATCAAGCCGACCCATTTTTGGGTCGGCTTTTTTTTGCCCGGTGTTTCCTGCCGGCCATAAAAAACCCGCCGACGCGGCCTGCGTCGGCGGGTTCTTTTCAAGCCTTACTGCAGCGGATCGATCGGCGCACTCGTCACCATCGACGTAGAAGCGTTCGGCACTGCGATTTCAACCGGCAAGCCATCTTCAGCGGCAACCACGTCACGCACCACATCCCAATTCATGCGCAGGTTGTTGGTGATGTCCTCGCGCTTGAGCATCGCGTTGATCACCGCGGTGTGCTTGTCGACCACCGACGGGTTGCCGTTGTCGTCCAGCGGGGTGTGCGCTTCCAGATACACCTTGCCCCCACTGACGCCAAACTTGTAAGGGTCGTTGATGATGCGCACCGACGTCCCGACCGGCACCATGCCCGCCATTTCGAGCACGTTGTTGTTGAACATGCGGAAGCAGCCGTGGCTGGTGCGCATGCCGATGCCGAACTTCTTGTTAGACCCGTGGATCAGGTAGCCCGGCGTGCCCAAGGTGAATTTGAACGGCCCCAGTGGATTGTCCGGGCCTGCCGGCACGACGTTCGGCAGCGGATCGCCATCAGCGGCGTGCTCGGCCTTGATCGACGCTGGAGGGGTCCAGGTCGGATTCGGCGTCTTGGCGATGATGCTGGTATGGGCAATCGGCGAGCCCCAGCCTTCACGGCCGATACCCAGCGGGAAGGTGTACACCACGTTCCGGCCTTTCGGGAAGTAGTAGAGGCGGTACTCGGCCAGGTTGATGACGATGCCTTCGCGCGGACCCGGTGGCAGGATGAAACGCGTCGGCAGGACGATCTCGGTGCCAGCGCCCGGCAACCATGCATCGACGCCAGGGTTGGCCGCGACCATTTCCGAATAGCCCAGATCGTAAGTGGTGCCGAGGTCGGCGAAGGTGTCTTCGTACTTGGCCTTGATCACTTGTACCTGACCGATGATGTCTTCACCGGGCGGTGGCAGGGGCAGCTCCAATGCGGCTACGGGGCCCGCCACACAGAGGGCGGCAAGAGACAGGCAGCGGGTGACGGCAGGAAAACGCGGCAACATCCGGAAAATCCTTCGCATGATCGACAAGGGTATAAAAACGCGATTGTACACTGGCATCTGGAAAATCGGGGAGTTGACCGATAGCAAGCAATCTATCGGTTTCTAAAGCTCGAAACGCAGTTCCGGCCAGATCGGCGAGGTGCCGCGCTTCTGCGATTCGAGAATGGCCCGGCACAGCGAACACAGGCGCTGGTCCTGGAACACCCGGCGGTCGACACTCGACCAGCGCGGTTGCGCGGGCAGCAGACTGCCGCACAAGGTTCGATCGGCCGAGCCGCCCAGCTCCAGCTGACGGGTCACCAGATGCACCCGCACTTCCTGGCAGGCGAACAGATCCAGCTGTTCGTCAGGCTCGATCAGTTGGTAGGCAAAAAGGGACCAGGCAGGACGCGGCATCGGGGGCTCCAAATCGGGGGCGCCACCTTAGCCGAAACACCGCCGCTAGAAAAGCGTCAAAGCAGCGGTTTCAGTGTCGGCCAGACATTTTCCAGCAACTTGTCCTGAGCGCCCGCTGCCGGGTGCAATCCGTCGGCCTGCATCAAGTCCGGATGACCACCCACGCCGTCGAGAAAAAACGGTACCAGCGGGATGTTTTTCTCTTCGGCCAGTGCGCTGTAGACCTTCGCAAAAGCCTCGGTATAACGAACTCCGTAGTTGGGTGGCAACTGCATGCCGAGCAAAAGCACCTTGGCGCCACTGTCTCTGGAGCTGTCGATCATCGACGCAAGGTTTTGTTGCAAATTAGCTGGGGGCATTCCGCGCAGGCCATCGTTGCCGCCCAATTCGAGGATCACCAGCTCAGGCTTATGCTCTGCAAGCAGCGCAGGCAGACGCGCCTGGCCTCCGGCACTGGTGTCGCCGCTGATGGAGGCATTGACCACCTTATCGTCGAAACCTTCGCGCTTGAGCCGTTGCTCAAGCAGCGACACCCACCCCAAGCGGGTATCCAGGCCGAAACCGGCGCTGATACTATCGCCAACGATCAGGACAGTACCCGCCGCTGCGTTCTGGGCCATGCACATCAAGGCCAGGCCAGCACTCAAAAACCACACACGCATCGGATTCTCCATGGGCGCAAGCATTCTCACCGCGAAGAACCTCAGCAAAGTGGTTCCCAGCGCGGAAGGTGAACTGACTATCCTGCACGAACTCAGCCTGGAACTGAACAAGGGCGACAGCCTGGCCATCGTTGGCGCCTCCGGTTCCGGCAAATCCACTCTCCTGGGCCTGCTCGCCGGCCTCGATCTGCCGAGCAGCGGTGAAGTCACCCTCGCCGGCCAGGGCCTGAGTAATCTCGATGAAGACCAGCGGGCGCGCATTCGGGCCGAGCATGTGGGTTTTGTGTTTCAGTCGTTTCAACTGCTGGACAGCCTGAACGCACTGGAAAACGTCATGCTGCCGCTGGAGCTCGACGGCCGCAAAGATGCCCGCGAACGTGCCACTCAATTGCTCCAGCGCGTTGGCCTGGGCCAGCGTCTGACCCACTCACCCCGCCAGCTCTCCGGCGGCGAGCAGCAGCGCGTTGCGATTGCCCGTGCGTTTGCCGCAGAACCCGATGTGCTGTTCGCCGATGAGCCCACCGGTAACCTCGACAGCCACACCGGCGAGCGCATCAGCGACTTGCTGTTCGAACTCAACCAGGAACGCGGCACGACCCTGGTGCTGGTGACCCACGACGAACGCCTGGCACATCGCTGCCGGCGCCTGATCCGCCTTGAAGCCGGCCTGCTGGTCGCCCCTCTGGAGCCTTGATGGCACGCCTGCCGCTGTTGCGCCTGTTCAGCCTTGCCATCCGCCAACTCCTGCGCGACGCCCGCGCCGGTGAGTTGCGCGTGTTGTTCTTCGCCCTGGTGGTTGCCGTGGCGGCGAGTACCGCCATCGGTTACTTCGGTGCCCGCCTGAACGGCGCCATGATGTTGCGCGCCACCGAATTTCTCGGCGCCGACCTGTTGCTTGAAGGCAGTTCTCCCGCGCGTCCGGAACAGATCAAAAGTGGCACGGAACTGGGACTCGAACACGCTCAAGTAGTGGAGTTCTCCAGTGTCATCGCCACCGACAACGGCATCCAGCTGTCCAGCATCAAGGCCGCCGACGACGTTTATCCGCTGCGCGGCGAACTGAAAAGCGCCCCGGCGCCCTTCGCCCCGGAAGAAGCCGGTGGCGGCCCCAAACCCGGCGAAGCCTGGGTCGAAGCGCGACTGCTGACCGCGCTCGACCTGAAGATCGGCGACAGCATCGATGTCGGTCTGCGCACTCTGAAACTGGCCCGCGTCCTGACTTACGAACCGGACCGTGCCGGCAATTTCTACAGCCTCACGCCACGGGTGCTGATCAACCTCAGCGACCTCGCCGCAACCGGCGTGGTGCAACCCGGCAGCCGGGTCAGTTACCGCGAACTCTGGCGCGGTAAAGCCGAGGCACTGGAAACCTACCGTCAACTGATCAAACCCGGCCTGGCTGCCAACCAGCGCATCCAGGATGCTCGCGACGGCAACCGACAGATCGGCGGTGCGCTGGGCAAGGCCGAGCGTTACCTGAACATGGCCAGCCTGGTGGCGGTTCTGCTGTCCGGCGTGGCGGTGGCGCTGTCGGCAACACGCTTCGCCACTCGCCGATTCGACGCCAGTGCCTTGCTGCGTTGCCTGGGTCTGTCGCGTCGGGAAACCATGGTGTTGTTCAGTTTGCAGCTGACGGTACTTGGCCTGCTCGCCAGCCTCGGCGGCGCGCTCCTCGGCTGGCTTGCACAGCTTGGATTGTTCGCGTTGCTGCATGATTTGTTGCCAACCGACGTACCTCCGGGCGGTCTGTTTCCTGCCATCGCCGGGATCGGCACCGGGCTGGTAGCCTTGGCCGGTTTTGCCCTGCCGCCACTGGCTGCACTCGGTCGAGTTCCGCCACTGCGGGTGCTGCGTCGAGACATGCTGCCGATTCCTTCCAGCACCTGGATGGTGTATGGCGCTGCGCTGGGCGCCCTCGGCCTGATCATGTGGCGCCTGAGCCTCGACCTGGTGCTGACCTTCGCCCTGCTCGGCGGCGGCGTGATCGCGGCGGTCATACTCGGCGGGTTGCTGTTGCTGCTACTCAAAAGCTTGCGTCGGATGCTGGCACGCGCTTCATTGCCCTGGCGCCTCGGGCTAGGCCAACTGCTGCGTCATCCGCTGGCGGCGGCCGGACAAGCCTTGGCCTTCGGTTTGATCCTGTTGTCCATGGCGCTGATCGCTTTGCTGCGTGGCGAGTTACTGGACACCTGGCAGAACCAGTTACCGAAAAACGCACCGAACTATTTCGCCCTGAACATCCTGCCCGCCGACAAACAGGCCTTCACCGATCGACTGATCGAGCTGTCAGCCCAATCGGCGCCGCTGTACCCGGTGGTGCCGGGACGACTGATCAGCATCAACGGCGAGCCGGTACAGGAAATCGTCAGCAAGGATTCGGCGGGTGACCGGGCTATCCAGCGCGACCTGAGCCTGACCTGGGCCGCGGACCTTCCGGCGGGCAACAAGCTCACAGCGGGCAACTGGTGGAGCGAACAGCCAGCCGATGACGTTCCTGGCGTGTCGGTGGAAGGCAAGGTCGCCGAAAGCCTGAAGCTCAAGCTTGGCGATCACATGGTTTTTACCGTCGGCGGAGCCAATCGCGAAGCGAAAGTCACCAGTCTGCGGGAGATCAACTGGGACAACTTCCAGCCGAACTTTTTCATGATCTTCCAGCCTGGCACGTTGAAGGATTTGCCGGCGACCTACCTGACCAGTTTCTATCTGGCGGCGGGTCACGACCAGCAGATTGTCGACCTGTCCAGGGCCTTCCCGGCGGTCACCATCCTGCAAGTCGAAGCCTTGCTGGAGCAGCTGCGCAGCATCCTCGCTCAAGTCACCTTGGCCGTGGAATACGTGCTGCTGTTTGTATTGGCGGCGGGGATGGCGGTGTTGTTCTCGGGCTTGCAGGCGACCCTCGATGAGCGCATTCGCCAAGGCGCGCTGCTGCGAGCACTGGGGGCCGAACGGCAATTGCTGGTCAAGGCGCGGCGGATCGAGTTCGGTTTGCTCGGCGCGGTCAGTGGCCTGTTGGCGGCGTTGGGGTCAGAACTGGTGAGCCTGGTGCTTTATCGCTACGCCTTCGACCTGCCGTGGCATCCACATCCGTGGCTGTTGGTGTTGCCGTTGATTGGCGCAGTGTTGATCGGCGGCGCCGGTGTATTCGGTACCCGTCGCGCGCTGAACGCCAGCCCCCTGACAGTGTTGCGCGAGGGTTGATAGACTCAAGACTCTCCCCTCACAAGAAGTTGCCATGAGCCGTTATCGCCCTCCCCGCCCCGCAGGCACCGCGCTGATCACCCCGGAAGGTGAAGCGCGGATGCGGGCCGAGTTTCATGAGCTCTGGCATGTCCGTCGGCCTCAGGTGACGCAATCGGTCAGCGAGGCAGCGGCACAGGGCGATCGTTCGGAAAACGCCGAGTACACCTACGGCAAAAAGATGCTGCGCGAAATCGACAGTCGCGTGCGCTTTCTCACTAAGCGTCTCGAAGCACTGAAGGTTGTCAGCGAGAAGCCAAGCGACCCGAACAAGGTCTACTTCGGCGCCTGGGTCACCATCGAAGATGAAGACGGCAAAGAGTCACGCTATCGTATTGTCGGGCCGGATGAGCTGGACTTGAAACTGGGCCTGATCAGCATCGACTCGCCGCTCGCCCGCGCGTTGATCGGCAAGGCGCTGGACGCCGAGGTTCGGGTCCAGACACCCACCGGTGAACAGTGCGTGTATATCGTGGCGATCGAGTATCTCTAAAGCTTCAGCGGCGCGTGATCAAACCTTGCCGGGCAACCCGGGTCAGCTGCCTGATCACCTCTGGCGCCTCTTCGACGCTGGGCGATTGAATCACCGCCAGATCAAAACTGTCGCTGGCAAACCGCGCCAGTGATTCACCGTCTTCGACAAACTGGATCAGGAACGCTGCAGGGCCGCCGGTACGACGTGGCCAGCCATCGAGATAACGCAGGAGCGTCGGCTGATGTTTTCCGCCAAGCAGGATTTTGGGGTTGCGCTGGGTGAGGTGTGCCGTGATCGGCGCGGGGCGTACAACGGGGCTTAGTGCATTCATTGGGTCGTGTCTCTGCCTCAAAAGTCTGCATGGCAGGTGAGAGGCAACACCGAACCAGCGCTTTAGCGGTATTTCGAAGCCTGTTACTAGCTTCTATCGGCAACTGGATGAGTTACCTGGCGCCCCGCAAGTAGCTGTTTAAATCGGCGCATGAGCAGCATCCTAGAGAAGCTGACCGGACAGTGTCAAGAATGACGCGCAACAAAAAGGCCCGCGCAATGCGGGCCTTTTCGTTGAGCCAGAGCGGTCAGTCAGCGATCGCGCGGTCTACCGACAGTTTGCCGGCACCCTCGATCAGTACCGCGATGCTGCCGCCGAGCAAGGCCAGGGCGAATTCATAACCGTTGTTGGTCATGAACAGGCCGTGGCTGATGTGCACGGTAAAAATGGCGACCAGCGAAAGGATGGTCAGCCCCAATGCTGCCGGACGTACCAGCAGACCTATGATCAGGGCCAGACCGCCGAAGAACTCGGTACCACCGGACAAGATCGCCATCAGGTGACCCGGTGCCAGACCCAGACTTTCCATGTACTGCGCGGTGCCGGCTATGCCGTAGCCACCGAACATGCCGAAGAGTTTCTGCGCACCGTGAGCAGCAAAGATGATGCCGACGAAGATTCGCAGAACGGTCAAGCCGTAGCCAGCGCGGGTAAACAGTACCTTGTTGATCAGTGTGCTCATGCTGTGTCATCCATAGTGATTGTGTGTTGGTTGGCCGCCATACTAATCGATAAAACAAATGTTAAAAGCGCATTATTTGCGACATAACAATCAGTTTAGCCGATCATTTCCGTGAGGCAACTTTCTGCCCCTGGGGCTCCAACGATTCCCTCTCACGATCGAACGCCAGGTAATACTTGTTCACGCTATTAACATAGCTGACGGCACCCATTCCCACCTGCTCCATTGCAATGCGCTCGACCTGGAAGAACCACTGATTGGGATTCAGGCCTCGGCGCCGGGCTTCGGCGCGCATGCCCTGCACCCGTTCCGGCCCCATGTTGTAAGCCGCCAGCACAAACGCCATGCGCTCGCGCTCGTTGAGTTTGGGGCTTGCGAAGAACTTGCGTCGGATCATCGCCAGGTACTTGGCCCCGGCCTGCACATTGGCGTCGAGGTTCTGAATGTTGTTGACCCCGACGCGCTGGGCGGCGGACGGAGTGATCTGCATCAGGCCGGTGGGGCCGCTGCCGCTTCGGGCGTTGGGTTGCAGGGCAGACTCCTTAAACGCCAGTGCAGCCAGGTTCAGCCAGTCCATGCCCTGGGCATCTGCGTGCTTTTGCAGCACCGGGCGAAGTTTTTCCAGGCGCTGCCGATCAGCCTTGGCCAATGGATAGTGCACTTGATACAGACGTCGATAGATGCGCAGGAACGCCGCATCCTGGTCCGACGGCTTCTTGTAGGTCGTCAGGAAGCGATCGATGCTCGCGCGCAGCATCGAAGCGTCGCGTCGCACGAACCAGAACTCTTCACCCGGATCGCTGATCGACACCTGCTTATCGAGACGTAGTTTGGGCAGGATCTTGCCCCAGCGCTCGGCAATCGGCTGCTCGACGATGGTCAGGTGAAAGATCCCGCCCTGGACCATTTCCAGAACGTCTTCGACCGCCAGACTGGGGTCGACCCATTCGATTTTCATCGGTGCCAGTTTGTGCAGCGCCAGCTTTGAATTGATCTGACTGACCGCATCCCCGGCCGCGCTGCCGGTGGGCAGCGCCAGGGTCTTACCCGAGAGTTGTTCGACGCGGGTGTAACGGCGCTCACCCTTGATGCCCACCAGCACCAACGGGATGTTGCTGGCAATCGGCTCACTGCTGCTGACCGCATGGCCCGGTTGCAAATCGAGCAGTTCCCCCGGCGCCACCAGGTCGCCCTCCCCGCGCTGCAAGGCACCGAGCAGTTGGTCCTTGCCTTTGGGAATGATCTTGAGGGTTATTTCCTGCCCGTCACGGGCGTGACCGTTGAGGTATTGCTCGAAGGCGCGCAGGCGGTGGTATTCGACGCCGATGGTCTGGCCCTGGACTTCACCGGAACTGTTGCGGCTCTGGTTGACCAGCACCCGCAGCACACGACTGCTGCGAATCTCCGCTAGGTCACGGACCTTGGCCGCCGGCACGGCTTGCAGCGGGCCGGCCAGACGCGCGACCGCCGGCATCGGCAGCAGCAACGAACAGCACAGCAGTAGCAACATCGAGGGACGTGTCATCCACTCTCCGGAAAGAATACTGGGCCGACCTCATGAATTTTCATGAAAATCGAACGACAGAAACAGAGCGCCTTGAGCGCTGACAAAGTGCAAAAGACTGGCACAGTGATGGCACCCCGGCCACCCCTGCGTGTCTCGCGGCATCAAGAGACAGCCTTAACTCGTTGTAGTTCTTGGCTTTTCTTATAAATCTACAGCTCTGATATGCTTTCCGGCCTTTGGTCCGAGGTAGCACCATGCAACTCATCGATATCGGCGTCAACCTGACCAACCCCAGTTTTGCGGATAAGCACCAGGCCGTACTCGATCGCGCGTATGCCGCGGGGGTCTGCCAATTGGTCCTGACCGGCACCAGTGTCGAAGGCAGCGAGCAGGCGCTGGAGCTGTGCCGGCAACTGGACGAAACGGCCCAGCGACTGTTCGCCACCGCAGGCATTCACCCTCATTCGGCCAGCGACTGGAACGCCGACAGCGACCAGCGCCTGCGCAGTTTGCTCAAGGAACCCAACGTGGTAGCCGTGGGTGAATGCGGACTGGATTTCAATCGCGATTTCTCGCCGCGTCCCCAGCAGGAAAAAGTCCTCGAAGAGCACCTGGCGATGGCGGTGGAGCTGCAATTGCCGGTGTTCCTTCATGAGCGCGATGCCAGTCAGCGACTGCTGGAAATTCTCCGTGATTACCGCGATCAGCTGCCGGCGGCGGTGGTGCATTGCTTCACCGGGGAAAAGAAGGCGCTGTTCAGCTACCTCGATCTGGATTTGCACATCGGCATCACCGGCTGGATCTGCGACGAGCGCCGGGGCACGCATCTGCATCCGTTGGTGAAAGAGATCAAGCGCGGGCGCTTGATGCTGGAGAGCGATGCGCCGTATCTGTTGCCACGCAGCTTGCGACCCAAGCCGAAGAACGGTCGCAATGAACCGGCATATTTGACTGAAGTGCTGCGGGAAGTGGCGTTGCATCGGGGGGAAGCGGAAGAGGATCTGGCCGCCCACACCACCGCCTGCGCTCGCGCGTTCTACGGCCTGCCATCAATCCCCCGGTAACCACAAATCCCCCTGTAGGAGCGAGCCTGCTCGCGATGGCGTCGGCACATCCAACATTAATGTGACTGACAGGGCGCTATCGCGAGCAGGCTTGCT
>NZ_JASCOM010000111.1:0-19627 GCF_029959925.1 Pseudomonas sp. PS02303 | reverse complement strand
ATGAGGCAGATTGTCAGTCACTCATCACTTATTCCACGCGTAAAAAAACATAAAAATAGTTAGATTAGGTAAGTATCTGATTTATGGAAGATAAAACACATATAACAGTTAGCAAGGCTCCAGAAGCAGTGAGTCAACAGATCGAGCCCGGCAGCGCGACCCACGCCGCCCAGCAACGCCAGCGCGCCAGTCAGTTGGCCCAGGCCGTGCGCAATGAATTGCAAAAAGCCGTGATCGGACAGAACAGCGTGATTGACGACGTTCTCACTGCACTGATCGCCGGCGGCCACGTGTTGCTCGAAGGTGTGCCGGGGTTGGGCAAAACACTGCTGGTACGTGCCCTCGCCCGCTGCTTCGGCGGTGAATTTGCGCGCATCCAGTTCACCCCGGACCTGATGCCCAGCGACGTCACCGGGCACGCGGTCTACGACCTGAACACCGAGCAGTTCAAACTGCGCAAGGGTCCGATATTCACTAACTTGCTGCTGGCTGACGAGATCAACCGTGCGCCGGCGAAAACCCAGGCCGCGTTACTTGAGGCCATGCAGGAACGCCAGGTCACTCTGGAAGGACGCGCCTTGGCCATCGTGCAACCGTTCATGGTGCTCGCCACGCAAAACCCGATCGAACAGGAAGGTACGTATCCACTGCCCGAAGCTGAACTCGACCGCTTCATGCTCAAGGTGCGCATGGATTATCCCGACGCCGATCAAGAGCTGAACATGGTCCGCCAGGTCAGCCGCTCGACCCGCGCCGACATGCTCGACGTGCAACCGCTGCGCACCGTGCTGCAAGCCAAGGACGTGATGGCCTTGCAGCGCATCGCCAGCGACCTGCCGCTGGACGATCAAGTCCTCGATTACGCAGTGCGCCTGGCCCGCACTACTCGCACCTGGCCAGGCCTGACCCTCGGCGCCGGGCCACGCGCGTCCATTGCCCTGGTGCGTTGCGCCCGCGCCCGCGCGCTGCTGCGTGGCGGCGACTTCGTGATCCCGGATGACATCAAGGGTTGCGCCTTGTCAGTGCTGCGCCATCGCGTCCGGATCGCCCCCGAGTTCGACATCGAAGGGCTGGATGTCGATCAGGTGCTCAAGCAGTTGCTCGATCAAGTGCCGGCGCCGCGTCTGTGAAACCGTCGCGCCTGTTGCTGATCTGGCTCGCCATCTTGCTCGCCATCGGCATCGTGCTGGGCATGTTGCGGGCACTGGACATCGACATGCCCTCAACCCTGTTGTCGATCAACTGGGGATTGTTGCTGGCGCTGCTGGCCCTGGCCGTTCTCGACGCCGTTCGCCTCAAGCGTTTGCCCTCGCCACGCCTCCAACGCCAGATGCCCGGCAGCCTTGCACTCGGCCGTTGGAGCGAAGTGCGGCTGGAGATCGAGCATGACTTTGATCAACCACTGAACATCCAGATCTTCGACCATGTTCCGGAAGGCCTGAGCTTCGAAAACCTCCCGCTGCTGGCAGCACTGCAACCCGGTCAACAGAGCCTTGTGGGCTATCGATTGCGCCCCCTCAAGCGCGGCCACTTCACCTTCGAACACTGCGAAATCAACCTGCCGAGTCCAATGGGCCTGTGGTCCGGCAAACGCCTGCTGAACGTGACCGACAGCACCCGCGTCTACCCCGACTTCGCCCGTCTCTATGGCGGTGAACTGCTGGCGGTGGACAACTGGCTCAGCCAGCTCGGCGTGCGCCAGCGCCAGCGTCGTGGCCTGGGCCTGGAATTCCATCAACTGCGCGAATTCCGTGAAGGCGACAGCCTGCGCCAGATCGACTGGAAAGCCACCGCCCGCCAACGTACACCGATCGCCCGTGAGTACCAGGACGAGCGCGACCAGCAAATCATCTTCATGCTCGATTGCGGCCGCCGGATGCGCAGCCAGGACGGCGAACTCGCCCATTTCGATCACGCACTCAATGCCTGCCTGTTGCTCAGCTACATCGCCCTGCGCCAGGGTGATGCCGTGGGCCTGAGCACGTTCGCCAGTGATCGCGCGCACTACCTCGCCCCGGTCAAAGGCACGGGGCAGCTCAATGTGTTGCTCAACACCGTCTACGACCTCGACAGCACCCAACGCCCCGCCGACTACCAGGCTGCCGCCACCCAGCTACTGGCCCGCCAGAAACGCCGAGCGCTGGTGGTGCTGGTCACCAACCTGCGTGACGAAGACGACGACGAACTGCTCACCGCCGTCAAACGCCTGAGCAAACTGCATCGGGTGCTGGTGGCGAGTCTGCGCGAAGACTTGCTCGACGATTTGCGGCACGCGCCAGTGCAAACCTTGCCGGAGGCGCTGGCCTATTGCGGGACGGTGGATTACCTGAATGACCGGGCGCAACTCCATGAGCAGTTGGGTGCTCATGGAGTGCCGGTGGTGGATGCCCGGCCCTCAGAGTTGGGGGCCGGGTTGGTGACGCGGTACCTGGCTTGGAAGAAAGCGGGATATCTATAAACGCCAAGCAATTAACGCTTTCCCTCAATGAAAAGGCATTAATTGCTTAGCGAAAACAGATGCCGATATCAAATAACAGTTCCGTCGTATTTATTGTGAACCTCCAGCCTCCCCCCGGCTTGTGTAGAAATAGTTGTAGCAGCCTCACCCTTTGAATCAGTGAAATAGAAAAACTGGTTGGTGGCTCTAGTGACTCGAACCCCCGGAACCCCTTTTTTCAAAAAAACGGATGTCGCCCGAATGTGATACTTCTGCCATTCAATATCCGGCCATTGATATTCAGCAGTGGACCAACGTTCAACAGTCACATGATTATGGCCCAACGACATAGCTAATGGCGAAGACCTCACTCCCGACTCCACTAACATCAGTTGCAAGAAAAAATCTCCGTTCTTGGTCGTGTCGAGACAATTCAGTTCCCACGTCACGCCTTCTGGTGTCAGCAGTTGCTCGCGCCCCAGCGAAGGTGCAACCACCACACCTAGATTGGCGGCGGGCTCTCCGCCCCATACCAGTTTTATAGGCTTGTTCAGAAACTGGCTGGAAGGTTTGGGTCGCACGGTGACCGTGTGCCTCGCACCATGGCAGGGATAGGCGCTCGCTCCAAAATCAACCGAAAACTCATCAAACTTGACGTCCACTTCTTGCGCGAAATTAACTACTTCCCCCGGCAACGGCGGTGAATTCGGTAACTGTTCAAACTCTGGAAGGGAAAAGTTCAATACAAAAGGACCGCTGTGCGCAATCTCGGTAAAAATAGACCAACTCAAGGAGGTCGTGCCCTTTGCCATCTCACACCGTTGCTCCAAAGGCGGATCAAAAACCAGACCTTGCTCCTCCACGTCCGACGCGTATTCCAGAGTAAGAAATCCTTCAGGTGCGCCTATCAGCCAACTGTATTTATAGTCCAGTTTAAGGGTGCAAACCTCTCCCGAAACCAAATTCAACTTTACGTCAAGCCAATCTACTTCTACATCATTAACGTAAGGTCTGAACTCTTGCAGCCAAGTAGAACTGGAAGTAGAAGTAGAAGTAGAAGTAGAAGTAGAAGTAGAAGTAGAAGTAGAAGTAGATGTAGACATATTTGGCACCAACTCAAACTCAATAAATTTCGCTTCCCACCCGCCAAATCCACCCGTCACGACAGCTTGTAGAAGCCCCTTTCTTACGCCTGGCATCCTGAACTCCACCCAGGCATTCCCTTCAGCATCTGTCCTCGTCGGAGCAATTGTCCTGTCGGGGTAATCCCACCTCACCTCAACATCCTGCAAAGGTTCGCCTGTCTGCGCTGAAACCACATTAGCGACCGCCGAAACCAATTCACCCAGATGACCATTGGGCTTCGGACTACAGAGCGTTTGTATTTTCCGAGGCTCGTTCAATACATATGAAAGCTCAACTGATTCTGAATAGTCCTTACCCCCTACCGTTGCGGTCAGCCCAGCCTCTCCGGGCGTAGTTGGAACAAACCGCACTCTCGCCACACCGTAATAATCAGTCTCGGCAGTTACAACTCCGAGGTCCGGGCTTCGCCACGTGACAACCCACCCCACCATCGGCTTGCCACTGATCACCGACACCACCGTGACCTGTCCGACCAATGCCTGGCCCCAGTCCAGTGTCTGGAAAGCGCTGCTGTTGCTGCTGATTTTCAGCACCTGCGAGCCTTCCCCGAGGGACATCGGGTTAGCCGGCGACAGGCTCGCCAGCCGCTCGGACGACAGACGGAGCGCGAAACTTGCATCCCTGAGATCGGCCACCTTGAACTGGTAGTTCAACCCCATGTCGCCGTGAAACAGTCGAGGCACGCCGAGCCCGGCCGATTGAAAGTTGATTCCCAACGCCTCCGGTCCGGCCCCCGTCATTCCCAGTATCAAGTGCCGGCCAGACAGCGGGCTGTTTGCCGCCGCCCTTAAATCAATCGAATGTGTGCCCTTGCGACGGGGGAAGCAGGTGTGCTGGCTCCAGCGCTTGAATTCTTTCTGATCAAAGCTGACCTCCAGCCCCTCCCAGGGATCAGTGGCCAGCGCCCGGACCGTCGTGTCGCGTTGCTCCTTGAAGCCGTCGTACAGGCTCTCCACTTCGGCCGTCACTTGGTACGCCTGATCAGCATTTTCCGGCGAAAAAGCAAACCCGGACCAGCCATCCGCATCGGTTGGCACCACGCTTGAGTCCACCCATTTCACCGGCACCTCACCCACGGCCTGCCCGGTAAAGTGCGAGCACACCTGAACCCAGTTCCAGGCCGGTTCCTGCCCGACCACCGGATCCACGGCCGATTCGCGCCACGTCTCGATCCTGACCTTGTTATGCGCCAGCTTCATCGGCGTCACGGTGGCCACAAACTCCAGCTGAGGGAGTGCCAGGGTCAGGGCAAACTCGCCCCTATTCCCACTGCGAGTAAAGTCCAATTCCCAAGGTGTGCCCCCGTCGCTGATGAGCTGCGGCACATTCAAAGCGGGGTCGATGGTTGCCTCCAGTTGATCTGCAGGGGTTCCCGACCACGTCAGCGATGCCTTCAACCCCACCAGCGGGGTCAGCGCATTGGGCAACACGTTAAAACGGTGCTGCGCCCCCAGGCATGGATACAGAGCCTGGCCGTCAAGTACTGCCTGTACCTGATCGAGCAACAGACTCAATTCTTCTTTCGGGTCCGCCGCTATCAATCGCCCAAAAAGCTCTCGAACAATCCGTTCACCCTCCAGATGCAGCTCCAGATCGAACAGGCTGCTGATGCTGGCATTCGCCTCTGAAACAAGCTTCCAATCCACGCCGCCTGCCACTAGCACTTTGGAAACGCCAAGGTCAGTGGGCACCAGTCCGATATCCGGCGCGGCACCTCGCCAATGCAAACTGATATTTGCGTCGACCCATCCACTGCCAGCGATGGGCTCGACTTTCAGGGTATGGGTCTGACCACGCCGACAGTGCAGTCCAAGCTCAACACGATCGACTTCTTCCCCATCAAGCAGGATCTTGACCTCACTCTTCCAGGGGCTGGCCGCTGCCGCCACCACATCAAATGGCCATTCAACGGCAACGGCTTCCAGATGGGCACGGACGCTGGCAGTGACGACATACTGTATGGCCTGACTTGGCGCAAACAGAAAACCGGCCCAGCCACCGGCTCCCGAACGGGTCGAGCTCCTGGCCTCGACGCTTCCGCTGTCCTTGCGCTGAGCCACCCAGTCAACCAGTGCACCGATGACCGGTTCACCCGCCCCGCCGTTCAGGTCGTGCACCACCTGAACCCGCAACAACACGCTCTCGTTTTCATCTACCTCTGGTAACTTGTTGGCTTCACGCACGTCGCCGATCCTGACCACGTTACGCGCCAGCGACATGGTTTTTTTCGGTGAAGGCAGCAACAGTTTCGAACAGACCAGCGACAGCCAGAACTGGCCGTCCAGGCGATCCTCACTTGTCAGCGTCCAGGGAAGCTCGACGCCGTTGCTCGGTATCGGCAACCAATACCCAAGCGCTGGATAGACGACAACCCCCAGTTGTTCAGGCGAGTCACCGCTCCAGTGCATCGCGAGATGCGTCCCCAGCAACGGACTGGTCTCAGGCAGTTTGACAACGACGGAGTAAACAGCCCCCCGATTGGGGTAGCCGGTTTTTTCTTCCCAGCGCGTGGCAACCCCCTCGACGACCGCGGACAGGTCCCTCCACGGATCCGTGGCCAATACCCGCACGACGAACGTTTGAGTGAAGACGCCGGAGGGGTAGTACAAGCTTTCTACCGACGCTTCGATCTCGACGTCACCCGCTTGCGTCGGTTGAAAATCGAAGTACGCCCAGCCTTCGTCATTGGTCTGGGTCACGCCCAGCATCGGTTGACCGGCAAGCGTCCAGGTCACTGGCCTCCCGGTGACCGGCAACGAGGTGTAAAACGACGTCACCTGAACCCCCAACCGCACCCCCTGGCTGAATTCAAGCACCGGGTAATAAGCCGCCTCCAGGACTTCACGAAACACCAATCGATGGTGCCCCAGCGACACGCTGATCGGGTAAGGCTCTGCGGAGTACCGGTTGTGCAGGATCAATGTCAGGAGGTGGGGTTCGGCAAGGTCCAGCCACGGGCAAGTGATCTGCCATTCACGGTCAAGCGACTGATTGACGCCCCATTCCGGCGTCGCGAGCACCGCACCATCGGGGTTGTTTTCGCTGACCAGCGCCACGTGGGTGCCTAGCCAGGCGTTGTCGTCCTCAGGCTCGAACTTCAGCGTATGGGTGCCGTCCACGCACAGGTGCAATGTCCTGCCGAGTGGCGAAGGCTGGTCGTCGAGCCACACCGCTTGCAACGCCAGCGGCCCCAGTCGCAAGTCGAGTCTGATCCGGAAAATACAGATCTGCGATAAATAGTCCGAAGGCTCGTTCTTGGGGCTGAAAATGCTGAGGGTGATCACGTCCCCGCTTTTTATCGGGAGCTCCAGTTTTTCTTCATACACCCGAGGGAAGAGCGCCAGCGGCTGTCCGCTGGCCAGACGCGCCTGATCGTCCTCCCGATCACGTGCGTTGCCCGGTTCAAGCCTGATCGTCTGGACGTCCTGCGACCCCTCGACACTGATCTGAACCCATCCCGCTTCGATATGGCGTGTCTCGCACAGGAAGCTCAGGACATAGTGCGCATCGGTGCCCGGGTCTTTGGGGATGATGATGTCCTGACTGACCGACGCCTCATTCCCGGCTGCCAGAAAACGGGTGAACTCGTCGTCGTAGATTTCGTCCTGAGTACTGAGCCAACCCCTGCCCAGGTTTTTCTTCCAATGATCGGGCCACTCTGTGAAATCCCCGTTGAGAACCAGATTCTCATCGGCCTGAATGTTGAGTTCACGCATGGTCGCCTGCCCCTTTGTCCTGATTGTTTTGCCGGCTGGCGATTTCCACGTTCACCATGTCTTCGACTTTGCGCGTGAAGGTCGGCTCGCCGACTTTGGCCGTGTAACGGATACGCACGATGATGTCGGTCAGCGATTCCAGCATCGACCGCTGCGGGTCTTTGCCGGCCCAGGGGAAATTCAACATCCAGCGAGAGACCAGCCCGGTATTTTCGAACGGGTTGAGCAAACCGTCATCGGGCTTCATCGCCGTCATGCCGTTATCGGCGAGGCCCATCGACAGGGCAATCTGCTGACCACTGCGCAAGTTGACCTGCACATCGGCCGGGGCCACCGCGCCGTCCGGGTTATACAGGTACTTCACGGATTGGGCGGTGGCCTTGGTCGCGTTCATGCTGCTGATCTGGAGCAACGTGGCCTTGATATCCTGGTAAGGCCCGGTCAGCGCTGGCAGATCGACTTCAACCAGGCTGATCTGCCGGCAGTAATGCCCTGGATGATCTTGATCGAAGAGCAATTGGGTGAGTCTGAATTCCAGCGACCCGGTGGCGCGCAGCTGTTGCAATGCAGAATCCCAGCTCTTGATTCCGGTCTGTGCATCCACCGCGTCGTCAAACAGTTGCCGCAAGGAAATGGTTTTGACCAGTTCCAGCCGCCGCTCATGGCGTTGCAGGTATTCGCGCTCCATTCGCAGAAGATGCGCACGCAAGTGCTCGCCTGCCGTCAGGCCGTGATGGCTGTCCAGCCACACCTGAGGCAACGGGATCTGCGAGTCGTAATCGCCGGTTTCGGCACTGAGTGAGTACTGGGCGCTGAGGCACAGGCTGACCACCGCGTCGTAGGCCTGTTTATGCAACGCCTTGAGCTGCCCCAACATCCAGCTGAACAGTTCGGCATTGGTCGCACGTTTTTTGAGGAAGTTGTAAATCGCCAACGCCTGACTGTTGGCCCTGAGGATTTGCTCCAGGCTGGTGCGGGCCGCCAGCACCGCCTGTTCCTGCGCGGTAATCTGAACGTCTATCGCCCGAGCCTCTGCCTGTGCCTGATCGCGCTGCAGTTTCCAATCGGCGGCGCGACGGCGGTAGGCTTCGGTAGTGGCTTGCTTGTCCGCATCGATTTGCAGTATCGAGGCGGCGATGTCCAATCCATAGCACACGGCATCGACCAATGCATCGATCCGAAAGCCACCGGCCGCCACGCCAAAAATGTTGGGACCGGCCGCAATGACGGCACCTGCGGGTTTAAGGGCTGAAGAGGTCAGCGCCAACACTTTGGACTGTTGCAGGTTATCCATGACCCTGTATTCAGTCTCCGATACGTTTTCATCATAAAGTTGCGAGTACGCCTGAGCCCGCTCCTGTGCCATCTTCCGACTGCTGGAAAGCGCGTCCACATTCGTCACCAGTTGGTCGATGGTCTGCCGTTGCATGGTCTCGGCATAGGCACCCAGTTTTACCAAATGGTCTTGCTGCATTTCCTCCTGTTCCGCCCGATCCCGGCGTTCCAGCAGGCTCAGCACCTCATTGGCGAACTCCTGCAAGGTCTGCACGGCACGTAATGCCGCCTCAAAGGTAACGCGCCAACGAAAAGCCCCCACCACCAGCCGCCCGCCCATGGGGCGCGGCCCGCCAACACCACCACTGGCGAGATCGCGCAGCAGCCGGTTGGGGTCGGTCATCGGGCTGAACAGTGGGATATCCAGCGGCGAGCCTTCGATGGTGAGGTTGTTGCGCAGGTTGAACAGGCGCTGGTCGGGCAGTGCAAACAGATCGAGCAGCCGCTGGTTGATCGGCGGCTTGAAAGGTCCGTTCGCCAATAACCCCAATCGGGGGGCGTTGTCGCAGGCGACTGGAAAATCCGCCAGACTGAAATCGAGCGCTCGTTCAAATTGCTCCAGTGCCGGCCGTGAGCCGCTGCTCTTTAAAAGCGTTTCCACTGTGGTGGTTTCCCAGCTGTTGACGGTGCGCACCGAAGGCGCCTTGCCCATCAGGAACCGGGCCTGGACATAGCACAACTTTGCCGCCACCAGGCTGTCGCGGGTCAGTTGACGGTAATACCAGTCGCCCCATGCGATGAGGTTATTGACGTACTCGGTAAACACCAGAATCTGAAAGTGCCGCGGGGCTGCATAACCGATGGCATCCGGATCGGACGAGTTCAGGGCTTCAGTGCCAGGATTACCGCGGGTCGCCAATGGCCGGCAGCGCCAGTACAGCGGCTTTGGATTCGGCACACTGGGTTCATCGGCAATGGCTTGTGGATCAAACAGGTATCGCAGCCAGTCCTGCGCTTGGGTAAAACTGTTTTCATCACGCAAGCGTGTGGCCACCAGGTGCGGCAGGTGAAAAAACAGCTCCCAGAAAAACAGCCCGTTGGCACCATCGAATGCACCGTTCGGCTCATTGAGCGGTACAGAGGTTGGAGGTGGCTCCGACAGGAACTGCGTGTCCCAGTCCAGTACGGCATCGACGGAAATGTTGGAACGTTGTACCAGTTCGGGGCCGAACAGCGAGTTCAGGCGGCAGTATTTCAGCGCCAGGTCTGCCTGGTTGAGCTTGAGAAACTGCGCGGCATCGAGGGTGTTTTTAAGCAGCTCCGCAGGGGTGAAGTGCGGAAGGTCGGCGATCGTTATTGTAAAGTTTTTGCGCCCGTAGCCAGCCCCATCCTTCCCACCAAAAGAAAAGACAGGCGCCGTACTCCATCCGCCTCTCGCCCGTCTAAAGGTTTGCCAAACGGTACTCCATTCACCCTTAATCGGAAATTCTTGTTCAATCGGTGCCGGGTCTCCGCTGGCCGGGTTGATCAACTCCAATTTCAGAAGAGCTGTGGCGCCAGAGTAATACCACTCCGTTTGCTTGCAAAAGCCCTGGACGAGAAGCACATCGTCGTTACCAACAGCGAACGCAAAGGCCCGTAGTCCCAGATAACGGATCATGCTTCCCGGTAAAGCATCAGTCACAACCATTGGCGGTCTACTGACCAAGGCATGCTGTACCGTCAAAGGTGTAGCAAATCGCACCGTCGCCTGCTCCAGCCAGCCGCCGTCATCATCGACCGCAGGACGCAACAGCACGTCGCGCGCCACCGATACTTTCAGGGCGTCTTCTCCAGACTTGCCGTTAATCAACATCACGCCCAGATTGCCCTTGGGGTACTGCTCAGTAACCAACACCGTTGCAACCAGCCGTGCATCCGCAGAGACGTCGCGAACGTGCAGCGATTCATGCAGGTTCAACGGTGCCGACCATTGGCCGTTTTGCGCCATGAAGGCCAGCTTGATAGTGAGTTGGTTGGGTAACACAACGTCAGTGGATTTATCGACTGTCTTCTCGCGCCACTCGGACCACACCACGCACAACCGCCCGTTCCAGAACACCGGACGGATATCCAGCACCTTCGCATCGGTGGGAATTTCGATCGGCTGCCATTCACTCCACGCCGCCGGATTGATGGCAGTTTCGGCGGGGCTGAGTTCAACCTCCGCCTTGCGCCAGAAGTACTGGCGAGGCTCGGTCCGTGAGCAGCCAACAAAGTAGTAGTCCGCCAGAGCGGGGGTTGGCGGGCGCAACGCATCCCCTCGGTAGCCGCCCATATAGGCGCTGATCACTTCCAGGTCGCAGGTCTGCTCGAACGTGTGCAGATAATTCTGCAGTGCCTTTTGAACGGAGTCGGTGTTCAGGCTGCTCTGGTTCAGGTCATTCTCGAGGGTTTTGAACAGACTGGTCTTACGCTGACGCACAAAGGGATTGATGAAGATTTCCGGGTAAATCGAGATGAGTTGCAACGCCGCCCAGTCCGGGTAATTACTGTAGAACGCCCAGGTGTCCAGGTCCGGCTTGCTGAACGGGTACTTTGCGTAACCGGGCTCCAGTTTCTGATACACCGCATGAATGTACTGCTGCGCACAACTGATCGCTTCAGCCACCCAGGAATTCTGCACCGGGTAGCTGTCCAGCGGATCCAGGCGCAGCAGTTCGAAGAGGTCCTCCGGTGTTTTCACGAAGGCATAAGACTTTTCGCCTGTCTTGTTGACCTGCCCGATGCAGTATTCCATCAATGCCAGGCGGCGCTTTTCCAGCAGATGACCCGTGTTATTCGATGCCATGATCCTTTCTCCTTGGCTCTTCGGGGGACACACATCAGCAAGCGATACCGTTACGCTGGGTATCCGTCGCCTTCGAAAGTAATGGGCTCGAAATTGGTCTGAGTCTCGCTGCCTTGAATCCGGACCGAGATGACGACCTTGCAGCCGGTCGGGCTATGGACAAACACTCGCGTGAGCCCGTTCTGGTCGGTACGCGCCTGAGCGGGCCGGATAATGACTGTCGCCTCCTCCGGACCGTCTTTGATCTGGAAAAGCCAATCCACGAGCTTGTCTGTTCCAAGGTTCTGATAACGGTCCATCATTACCGCGAAGAGTTCGACTTCGTGACCAGGTTTCACGGGGCCTGACGGGATCGGGGACAGGAGGGCTGGCGGGAAGGTCAAGGTTTCGGTGTCGGCCAAGACTTCGATACTGGGGGCGTACTCCACTTCAAACAGATCCAGCCAGAACTGCGGCGTTTCCGTGCCCAGCGTTTTCCCCGGAAAAAACTCCGCGATGAGCGTTCCATCTATCCCGGTCGCTTTTGTGGCAATGCTGCCCAGCCTGGCGTGCCAGTAGACGTTGACCCCTTTCAATGCAGTGCCTGCGCCGTTCTTGAGGGTCACCTTGAAGGTGATTTTTTCATCCGGTTTATTGGCCACCGCGTACGCCTTGTCGGTCAGTTCGCATTTGATGTCGACCAGTTGCTTCAGGTCGCTGGACGCTTGCACAAGGGGCTCCGGCACTTCCGACAAGCTCAGCAAGCCGTGCTCGGCAGCCGTGGCATAGGCCTGTTTTTGCGCCTCCGTATCAACGGTCTCAGGCACATTGCCGATCAGGAAAATCGTCAGGGCATCCATACCGCTGTGCGCCGACAACACGCGGATGCGCATCAGCAGGTCCAGTTGTGTCAGGTTTTTCAGCACCTTGTTTATCGGATCGATACGGCTGATACACTCGCGCACTTCCTGGACGCTCCAGCCAAAAAACTCGGCCAGTTTGAGGGACGAAGCCTGCTGGGCCAGGGCCAACGCATCACCGGCTATCGTCGGCAGTGCGTTGACCTGGCGCAGGTAGTCGAGCAGGGTCTGCGCCGGTTGCTCGCTGAGTTCAAAGGCCCGGGTGAGCGCGGTGAGGTAGTAGAGCGTTGTCACCGTAAACAGGTGCTTGTCATCCTGACCCATCCAGGCTTTGTAGCCATAATCGAGGTAGTCCTGCAGCAGGACGGCACTCAGGTTGAGTTTGGTCACCACCGCGCTGCGACGGCGCACATCGGCCAGCAACATCAGCAGTGGATCAGCCCCTTCGTCGCGTCGGAGCGCGGGTTGCGCAGGCGCGGCACCGTTGCGGTCCAACACCTGACGCAGCAGCGAATAGATCGTTGTCTTGGCCCAGGCAAGCACCCGTATGGCTTGCTCTGCGTCAACACCGGTGTACACGGCCAGGCATTCCTTCACCACCGACACCTGGGCATCACGGGCCAGCAAGAGAACCCCGAGCATTTTTTCGACAATGGCCGCGCGCACGGTGTCGTCTATTTCGCCCAGGCCATCCTTGACCGCCGCTTCAATGTGTTGGCGAGCAAAGCTCGGGTAGTCGGCCTCAGCTTCAGCCCCGATCGGCGCAAGCACCAACCCCTGCGCATCGGCCAGACTCCCCAGCAGACCGAGCCAGTCGGCCACCGGCAATGCCGGCACCCCGGCCATCAACAGCCCGGCATTGGTAAACAGCGCGGCCGGTAGCAAGCTGCCCAGTTGATCGAACAGTTGCAGTTCAGGCTCCGAGGCGGTGCCGGCGCGCGGCTCAGACACCTGCTGCAGCATCCAAAGCACCGGCAGATCACGGTCCCGGCACCAGCCCACGCAGGAGTGCAAGGCATAGATCAGGTTCAGCACATCTGGCGTGCCGCTTGTGGTCTTGTTGATTACAGGGGCCCCCGCCAGCCCGTTGACCCAGCTGTCCCCACCCAGCAACATCAACATCAACACGCCTTCAATCGGCGTGATTTCCAGCATTCGCGCCAGTTTCGCCAAACGATAAAAACTCGAAACGATTGGCACGCTGCGTCGGAGAGTTGTTGTCTTGCCATGCGCCTTGGCAATTGCCAGGGCCAGAAAATGATAGGTCTGCAGGTCAATACCCATCCCGCTGCACAGTTGGTTGACTGTCAAGTCAGTCGCCCCCTCTACCGGCATCAGGGGGAACAGCTCGTTATCGAGCTTCAAGGGCTGGCGATAATTACCTTGGTTATTGAAGACCTGGTCGAATTGCGACAGCGCCTCCCCGCGACCGTAGATCGACAGCTCATCGATAAACGCGGCGAAGTCTTGCGCAGTACAGCCGTAGCGCTCGCGTAATGACTGGAAAAGCCCCAATGCATGCACAACGTTGTCGGATATCCACCACTCTCCTGCAGTCGCGCCGCCGCGCACCTCGGCTCTGATGGCGGCAGCCAGCAAGGTATCAACCTCGTCGCTGGGCAGCTCTAGCCAGTTGTCCAGACGCACCTTACGGTTCATTCGGTCGTATCGGGCAAACCCATCCGCAGTGTTGGGATTCTCTGACAATCGATGCAGGAAACCAGGACCGTCTCCGCTACCCGTAATACTGACAGCCGGCGATGTATGTGCATTGAGGTAAACCGAACCAAAACGTTCGCTTTCCGAGCCAGCAGGCGTAGCCGGAACGTAGGTCACATTGGCTGAGCGAACAGGCAAGAAACTGCGAATTGACAGCAACGCCTCGATTCCCTGCGTATCGAGTGCTGTCCGCTCACCGAAGAACGGCACCTGATTCAGGTTCAGCCATTCCACTCCTCTGGCACCGAAATTAGCCAAGTAAAAAGCGTCTTGCTCTCCCTCTGTTGGACTCTCCTCCGTCAACAGCTTGCGCTGATAAGGCCCCAGCCGAGAAGCATGGGCCAGCGCGCGCCCGGCATCGTTATCCCAAGCCTCGGCTCGCAGAAAATAGGGGTAATCGAGGTCAACCATGTGTGCAAAATTGGCCACCGACAGACCATGGTGCTGCGCAATGGCATCCAGGGTCACCCAATGCTGGTAATAAGGCAGCCCATTCGGGTAGCGAGCCTCAATCAGCGCTTCTTCAAGCTTCGTCTCCGGCCCATGGTTGGCGATGAAGGTTTCCAGGACCGAAACGATGATGTCGACCGCGGACACCGACGTGTGCACCGCGTTGAAGTCCACAGACAGCTCCTTCAGATCTGTGCGGCGATCATGCAGAGGGTATTTTTCGCTAGGAACGCCATAGACTTCGATCCGATCGCGGATCCAGCGCAGCAGTTCAATCAGATACGCCACGGGCGACGCAATCGACTCCAGGGCATCCGGTGGACAAAGCGAGTCAAAGGGGGTGTTGAACAACCACTCATAAGTGGGTCCCTGGACGAACGACAACAAACCGCTCGATGGCCCTGTCTCAGCCTTTTCACTGCCCGTCAGCAAGTGCTCGATATATTGGCGGCGCACGTAAGTGGCCATGCTGTTGGCCCGCCGCAGAAACTGCCAGGCGACCTCCGGAGTGACCCCGTAGCCCCTGACCAGACCGTCAAGCCCCTTCTCCACTAGAGGAAAAATCGATCCACCCTTTTCGAGGTATTTACGCAGCTCGGCGCAGTGCGCGCGCTGTTCTTCATCAAACACCTCGTCGAGCAATTGCAAGGCGGGGAGAATACGAGAGTCAGCCATGAGTCATGGTTCCTTGGGTCGATAGCAGCCCGCAACAGCCTGACGAACCCGTCAGACTGTACGTTTGGTCAATGGAATTTGGCGCCGATGCACAGCCAGCGTCTACTGTCAGAAATGACAGTTATTACAACCGTTTATCGGAAGAAGCCTGTGGCGAGCGGGCAGACGGCGCAGGCTCGACTTCGAAGCGCTTGCTGTCGGCCCAGTCGGATCTCACCTGCGCGCTGTCAGTGAGGGTTTGCCTGAATCGGCACCATTGGCCACCAGGCGGCATCGGCTGCGAGGCCGCGCCCTGCCAATCTCCTGCGACGGGAATATTCGCGGCCCATCGTTGGTCGGGGTTGAACCAGCTCACAATCTCCCCGACACCTTCCGCGCCCTGGCCTGTGAACCCGACCGGGTGGCTGGCCCAGCTCCCCGCCGCCGGCGACTCGATGGTGGGCAAATACGTCCCCAGCAGCACCGGTCGCACGGGGGATTCGACGGAATCGAAACCGTCGCACGAGGCCACAACCACCACACCGTAGCGGCCGTCGGGTTGATCGAAGGCCACCACCACCGACCACGTGCGATCATCCAGCACCGAACCTTGCCCCAACATCGTCATCGCTGCGTCGACCCGCTTTACCGTCACCGTGTCTCCGGGCACGCCAAAGCCTGAAACCACCGCCTGCCGGCCGATGTGTTCGTCCGTCGCCGGGGTTTCGATGCTCGGTGCCGCCGGCACGACGTTGTAGTTCAATGGCGGGCTGTCTTTTGACGGCCGCTCTTCAAACGTCTGCCTGGCCCAAATGGTTTTGCGCCCCACCGGCAACGTCACCTCGCCGCTCCAGCGACCGTTGATGCTTACCGCAATGTTCCTGAGTAGAGGCTCGGCCTCGCCCTCCAGCCAGACGTCAACCAGAGCGCCCGGCGTGGCCCGTCCCTCCAGCGTCGAGGTTCGCGGCAGATTCTGGTCTGCTTCCGGCACCGTAATGGCCGGCGGCACCACCACAACTTCAAACGTGCGCACCTCACTGCGCAACGACTCCCGTCCGTTCAGCGTCTGTTGAGCGTCAATGGTGTACTCACGAAATTCGAGAGCAGTGAGCCCGATCGACCATCGACCACCGTCAATCAGCACTTGGGGTTCACCCAGCGCTCCACCGAATCGGGCATCGCGCAACTGCATCGTCGCCCCCTTCAGACCGCTCTCCCCCCGCACAGTGATGTTGCGGTCGACTTCTGCGCTGGCGGCGGGCTCGATGATGACCGGCTGAGGGATGGGCATTTCGATCAGGAAGGTTTCAGAGGCGGCCGGCGAGGTCTGCCCGGCGGCAGTCTGGGTCACCGTGACGGTATAGGTAATGTCCGACTCAAAGGGTGTATTGCGTTCAAAGGTCCAGCGTGTGTCAGTCACCTGGGCGGTGTGTACCGTGCCGCTGTCGCTGAACGTGAGCTCAACCACCGCATTCGTCCAGCAGGTGCCCGACACGACGACGAAGAAACCGTCCACGTCTACCTGGCTGATTACCGGGGCCAAGGGTGGAATGCTGACGGCCAGCTCAAGCCAGCTCGGCGACCATTGACCATTCAGTGACTGCCGGATATGCACTTTTCGATTGAGCGTCGGGCCCCACAGTTCTGAAGCCTTGCTCGACCATTGGCCGTTGGCAACCCGTGCATCGGGGGCGGCCGAAGAGCTGCCTCCGGGGTTGGCAATCGTGACCGTAGCGCCGGTATGCCCCAGACCTGAGAAGGTCGGCTGGTAGTCCTTGGTGTATTGCAGCTCGGTCGGATCTTTCAGTTGCCGGTTGACGGTGAACGAGTACGGGTTCGATTCAATCCAGCCGTTGGCGTTGTCGGAGACTTTCTGAATCGCCTTAAGCGTGTAGACGCCCAGGGGCCAGCCCGTTGCCGACGTTTCCCATTGGCCATCGGATTTCACCACCACAGAGGGCGGCGCCGTTCCGCCCGGGCCGCTGTCCAGAATGAGCTGGACCGTGGCGCCGACATGACCGGTGCCTGAAAACTTGACGATGGTGTCGGATGGACTCTCGATGTTGACAGTGGTTAATGCGGGCGGGCGGACTTTGAATGACCGTGCCTCACTTTTGCTATTAGGCTGACCGTTAGCCGTTTTGGCCACAATGGTAAACGAGCCGGGAGGCATGAAATTGACACGGGTGGTCATGGTCCAGCGTCCATCTTGTGACACCCGACCTTCACCGATTTTAAAACTGTGATCCAGGTCCTGGACCACCTCCACAATGGAATTTGGTTCACCTCCATAACCGGAGACATTTCCGTCTTGATCGATTGTCACCCCGTTACCGGGTTGTTCAATGACGATCGCTACTATCTCAAAGGAGACGCCCCCCCAATGAATGCCTGTTTCATATCGAGCAGCAAGGTTAAAAATCCCGAGTTGGATTTCGCTCAAATCTATCTCTTTACTCCAGTTCCCATAAAAATCCGAATCCTCTGTCGTTCCAAAATAAATATCGCCGGCCTGGCTTTCAATTCTAACTTTGGAATAAGGCTTTCTGCCTGTCCCCTCGACAGTAATCTTCCCGCGATAAACTCGGGCATTATCAGTTGGGTATTTAAACTGCGGAGCGATGATCACTTGCAGCTCGACGGGCACCGCATCCGCTGAGTAGGTTTGGCTGACAAACTTTCTTGCTTTAAACACTTGACGACAGGTAATTAAGATATTGCCTGCATATAAGTTTTCGGGAATGACTGTCCAACTACCATCGGCGCGAACAACGCCACTACCAAAATAAATGCCTCCTTCCGCCCTGTATAAATCAATCGTTGCGCCGGGAGCACCATTATTCCCTTCTATTGGCGCAGTGAGATAGGTGATGGAACGGGTCAGAATGACGGGCCTTGACAGCACCACGATACGCAGGAGATTACTGGGCATAAACCAATCACCATCGATCCACACCTGAGCGACGATGTCATGAATGCCGTTTGGCAAAGGACTTTTTAGCTGTAGGGCTGCTTTACCGTTGCTATTGACTTGCGTACGGCCACATAACTCGTCCCACGAGTAGGCATCTACAATATTGATATTCCAACCCGGTTCTGCAGTCACTTCGAAGCTTTGCAGACCTTCAACTCTTAGTCCCTGCGGCCAGTTGAAATTCGGAGCCATATTTCCGTTCACGGCCCAAGGCTCTTCTGAGCGTTTTACATTGTCAGAGCGTGGAGGAGAGAACTCTGAAGGGTCGTCATTATTGAGCTGTTTTACCGATG
Organism: Pseudomonas sp. PS02303; assembly: GCF_029959925.1. Lineage (NCBI taxonomy): Bacteria > Pseudomonadati > Pseudomonadota > Gammaproteobacteria > Pseudomonadales > Pseudomonadaceae > Pseudomonas > Pseudomonas sp. PS02303. Next base: position 1,294 of record NZ_JASCOM010000111.1, on the reverse strand, counting down.
GGTTCGGCTCCCCCTGAAGCGGCACAGGATCAACAAAAATAAGCCGACTGGCCATCCACCAATCATCGTTTCCATTCCATAACCAGACAAAAAAACGCTGCTCTCCAGGCGAGAAAGAATAACTATGGAGTGAAAAGTGCCCGTCACCCTCCATTTTCTGCTCGGCGCTATACGTTTCTCCGGTAAAGGCATCCACTATTCTGACGTAACAGCGGGCATGCCCCCCTCCCTCCAAAGTCAAATAGGTTGGATTGTTCACCTGACGTGAAACATATGGCCGCGACCATAGAATCCCGGGTCCAGACGAGCCGCCAACATCTGTAAAGTTTTTATCTTCCGACATATAGCTGTCCGTCCCTAATGTTCTGCGCAGACCGTAAGTACCTTTCTACTTCTCGAACAAGGACGCTGCCTACCTGTAACATCTGACAGTTCCGACGGACGGCACCGCAGTCAATCAGTCCTTTCCGCCCGGCCCGTTCAAGCCCTCGGCAAGTGACTACAGCGCCTTGCGCAATGGACTACACATCCGCCAGAATCCGCCGGCTTGTGCACCTTGGCCTTGCCCCGTAACTTGATCCGCGTCGCTGCCAATCAGCGATCGGGTTTAGTCGCTCGGTAGGTATAAGAAGGTGCATAAGCGTCATCCAGTCGGGTATTCCCTATCCCCGCACTCGATGGTGGCTGTGCGCAGGGCGCCCTCGGGCGCGCCGGTATTTCTTATGCCTCCCGGTCGACTAACCTGCGTACAGCCGCCACCCTCTCGTTTAGTCGCGAATCGGTGGTAGCCCTAATAGAGGCAATAAGATCATGTTCAAAGCCACACCCAATCCCCCCGAAACCGACCCGGTTTCCCCCTACGCCAGCCTTGATTCAAGAAAGCTCCACGCTGCCGCCGACAAGGCGCTCGACCATTACCTCAAACCCGACGTCGAAACCCTTCGCGCTTCCCAGGACCGTGCCATGAAAATGTTCACCGTTGTCGCCGATGCCAATCCCGAAGCGCTGAACATCGAGACCTACGAAACCTTTTCCACGGTCAGCACGCTGCTACTCGACCTGGCGGACAGCCTGGACGACAAGCCACGGCATCTGGCGATGGCGATTTACCGGATGAGTGAGTTGGGGTTGATGCTGGTGGAGCGGTCGCTGGATAACGAAAAGGCGATCAAGGTGACCTGAGCTTGATTATCAGGCGCCTGAGCTGACGCCATCGCGAGCAGGCTCGCTCCTACAGGGGATTTTCAGTGACCACAAAATTTATGGACAGCCGATACCCCTGTGGGAGCGAGCC